>DATKWP010000313.1:0-2706 GCA_035529535.1 Anaerolineae bacterium
CATTTGTGCATGGGGAAAAACGATGTATAATGAAAGCATCGGGGAGGTGCCGGAGTGGTCGATCGGGGCCGCCTGCTAAGCGGTTGTGGGGTTAAAAAGCTCCACCCAGGGTTCGAATCCCTGCCTCCCCGCCTTCTGCCCTCGTAGCTCAGTTGGATAGAGCGTCTGGCTGCGGACCAGGAGGCCGCAGGTTCGAATCCTGCCGAGGGTACTGACCCTCACCCCCAGCCCCTCTCCCTACCAGGGAGAGGGTTTTCTATCCCCTCTCCCCCTCGGGGAGAGGGCAGGGTGAGGGGCGCTCCCCCACGGCAATTTATACCCTCATATCACGCCCTACGCATCACGTTTCACGCATCACGTTTCACGTTTCACCCCCCAATCACCTTCAGCCCCCAGAATACCGCCATCCCCCCCACGATCGTCCACAACACGTTGCGCGTGCGCCAGGCGACCGCCGCTCCCGCCAGGACCGCCCACGCCCGCGGGCCCACCTCCAGCCGCCCTTGCGGGGCCAGCGCCGCCGGCACCACCAGCGCCGCCAGCACCGCCGGAGGCACGTAGCGCAGCCAGCGCCGCAAGGTGCGGGACATCTCCCGCCCCGGCGCGCCCCGCCCCAGGGCGGCTATCATGGCGTAGCGGGTGAAATACGTCGCCAGCGCCATGCCGAAAAAGATCAGGAACGTCTCCACCGCTCCGTCCACTCCTCCAGCAGCAACCCCAACCCGCTGCCCAGAAGCCCTGCCACGATCACGTGCCACTTGCCGGGCAGCAGGAACGACCCCGTCAGCGCCAGCCCGCCGGCCGCCAGCGCCACCGCCACTCCGATGCGCCCTTTCAGGAACGTCATCAGCAGCCCCAGGAAGGCCAGTGGAAACACCAGGTCGAGCCCGTACCGGCTCGGATCGGGGATGGCGGAGCCCAGCAGCACCCCCACCAGCCCGCTGGCCGGCCAGACCAGGTAGATGCCCACGTTGGCCCCCAGGAAATAGTGGTGGCTGCCCTCCCCCCGCTCGTACTGGGCGATGGCCAGCGCGTACGACTCGTCCGACATCCACAGTGCCAGGAGCGCCTTCCACCACCCCGATAGCCCGCGCAGGTACGGGGCTACCGACGCCCCCATCAGCAGGTGGCGCAGGTTGATGACGAGCGTGGTCAGGATGATGCCGATGGATACATCGGTGGGGAGCGCGCCGGCTGCCTGCCACATTCCGAGGGCGGTGAACTGCGCCGAGCCGGCGTGGACGATCAGCGACATCCCCAGCGCCTCCCACGGGCTGAACCCCACCTGCCGCGCCATCACGCCGTACAGCAACCCGAATGCCACCACGCCCGGGGCCAGCGGCAGCGTGGCCAATACCCCCCTCCTGAAATCTCCCATCTTTGTGACCTTGCGTCCTTGCGTCCTTGCGTTAGAGATTTGTGCCGTGGTCCGCGCTGAGCGGCGACCTCACCGCGCCCAGTACGCCTGCACCCGCATCCCCGTCCGTCGCTCCACCTCCCCGGCCATGCGCTCAAGCGCCGCCGGCTCCATCTTCTCCACCCCTGCCTCGGGCACCGGCCGGTCGGTACTATAAATCTGTACCCGGGCCGGCCTGATTTCGGCCAGCGCACCCACCCACGCCTCGAACGGTTCCGCGCTAACGTTGCTCAGCGCCCCGCCGATCATCACGCTCTGGACCACCAGGCCCCGCATCCCCTTCAGCCCGGCGACGATGGTCTCCAACTCCACCTCCCGCACCGGCCGGTTGATCGCGGCCAGAGTCCGGGAGTCCCCCGCGTCCAACTTCATAATCGGCACGTCGAGGAAGGACAGCGCCTCCCTCACCTGCGGCAGGTGCACGGTCGTCGAGTTGGACAGGATCGCCAGTTTCACCTTGGGTTGCCACTGGTCCCGCAACCGGCGCACGCTCGCCGCGATTTCGGGGAACTGGGGATGCAGCGCCGGCTCCCCGTTGCCGGAAAAGGTCAGATAATCGAAATCGCGCCGCGTGCGCAGCGTCTCCTCCACCGCCGCCAGCACCCGCTCCACGCTGGGGCACAGTCCCTCCTCGGGTGCCAGCGTCAGCACGCCGGTGCGGCCGTAATGGCAATACACGCAGTATCCTTGCGAAGGTTCCGAACCTTCGCAAGGATCGCAAGGATCAGAATCGCACGACCCCTTCGGCCACCGGCACCACCTGCCCGCCCACGCGCACGGCGGCGATCTCCTCGCCGGCCCGCTCCACCTCCACGTACAGCGTGCTGGGCCGGTGCAGTTCCGCCCCCTGCTCGCTGACGATGTAGACCGTTCCCCCATCGAGCGGCACCGCCCGATGGTGCACCAGGTAGGCCCCCAGCGCGCCGTTGGCGCTCCCCGTAGCCGGGTCCTCCGGCACCCCCGCCAGCGGGGCGAATCCCCGCACGTGCACCGTGCTCTCCGGCCGCTCCGTCTCGAACGTAAAGACCATCACGAACTCCGTGTCCACCGCCCGGCAGGCCCGGTTGAGTGGGACCGCGTTCAGCCGGCTGGCATCCAGCCCCAGCACCTCGCGCAGCGAGCGCACCGGCACCATCATCTGCGGCACCCCAGTCGAGACCACCTGCACCGGCAGCCCCGTCTCCGCAATCGCCGCGGCGGGCAACCCCAGCCCCTCCGCGAGATCGCCCACCTCCTCCAGCACGGCCAGAAACCTGGGGCGGTCCTGTGTCATCACCACCCGCTCCACG
>DATKWP010000314.1:0-7778 GCA_035529535.1 Anaerolineae bacterium
GAACTATTTGTGTGGCGAGTTGCGCTACCTGTGACGACGGGGCTGGCGGAGCAGTGACCGGGCCCCCACCGTAGGTGGGGGCCCGGCGTGCTTTCAGAGCAGGGCCAGGAATTCGGCCAGCACGATGGCGGTCGCGCCCCACACTTTGTGGTGGCCTACGGCGTAGAAGGGGAC
This sequence comes from Anaerolineae bacterium, assembly GCA_035529535.1. Classification (GTDB taxonomy): domain Bacteria; phylum Chloroflexota; class Anaerolineae; order B4-G1; family B4-G1; genus DATKWP01. The sequence goes on from DATKWP010000314.1 coordinate 175, forward strand.
GTGCAGGGGCATTTCCCGCCACATCCAGTCCTCCTCCCGCCGCGTGGCCGGGTCCAGCAGCAGCGATAGCGGAACCTCCAGCAGTTCGGCCACTTCGTGGGGGTCGGGATGAAAGGTGGGCCGTTGGGGGGTATAGGCGACGAAAGGGTGGACGACGTTGTGGCTGGGTGGGACGTACAGCGGGGTGAGAGGCCCCAGGACCTCCAACGGACCGGTAGCGATCCCGATCTCCTCCTGCGCCTCGCGCAGCGCGGTTTCCTGGAGCGAGGCGTCCCCTTTCTCCCATCCGCCTCCTGGCAGCGAGATCTGGCCGCTGTGGTGGTTCAGGCTGGAGGTGCGCACGGTCAGCACCAGGTAGAGCGCATCACGGCGGGGGTACAGGAGCAGCAGCACTCCCGCTTGCCGGGCCTCGACGCCGGGAGGTGGCTGGAACGGGCGGGGCTGCGGCGCCATGGTGATCTGGGCACTGGGGCCCGGCAGCGGGCCCCGCATTGCGGCGCGGATGTGTTCGATAGAGGGGGAACCGTGCTGTAGCATCTGCATGGATCTGGGGATCAGGGATCGGCGATCGGTGATCAGGAATCGGTGATCAGGGTCTAGGGATCAGGGATCAGGCATCTGCGTTCACGTCTTCGTCTGCGTTCATCTGCGTTCGTCTGCGTTCATCTGCGTTCCCATCCTCATCTGCGTTCACGTCTTCGTCTGCGTTCGTCTGCGTTCATCTGCGTTCATCTGCGTTCATCTGCGTTCATCTGCGTTCCCATCCTCATCTGCGTTCACGTCTTCGTCTGCGTTCGTCTGCGTTCGTCTGCGTTCATCTGCGTTCCCATCCTCATCTGCGTTCACGTCCTCATCTGCGCTCGCGTCGTCGAACATGGCGATGGGGCCCCAGCGGGCCTCGCACAGCGCTTTCAGGTCGGTCTCCAGCCGGTGCAGCAGCTCGACCTTACGCGCCCAGGTCTCCCGGTTGTCCAGGTGCAGCAGGTCCAGCAATTCCTGGTCAAAGCGGTCCGGCTTGGTGGGGAGATCCGCCAACAGTTGGCTGATGCGCGACGAATACCGGTTGTAGCTGGGGCGGTCGTTCAGCACCATCACCAGGTCCACGAGCAGGTTCTTGATCGCCGCCAGGTCCAGGCCGACCCATTCTCCGCGCTGGACGTATTTCTTGTAGCGGATGGTGCGCGCGTGCAGCAGGCGCAGGTCCGCTTGGACGCGGGCTTTGAGTTCTGCGTTGCTGTGGACCTGGCTGGCCCGGCATAACTGGGACGTCAGGTCGTCCTTGTCCAGCACCGTCACGTAGTCGAAGCAGAATTGAAGTTGGTGGGGCAGGTGGTAACTGACGTCGAACCAGGTGTCGCGGAAGACGAATTTGTCAATGACCTGCGATTGGACGGGCAAGGCGGGGTTGTCCATGCCGGCGATGGCCAGCATGACGTTCCGGCAGCCGATTGCGCGCAGCCGCTCCAACCGCTCGCCATTGGGGATGAGGGCGTGGACGGCCACCATCATGTCCACGTCCGAGTACGCGTCGTCCTCCCCACTGGCCGTGGAACCGACGATGAACACCGCCCGCACTCGTTCATCTTCCGTGTAGCCGTAGGCCTGGGTGAACGTTTCCGCCACCTGGCGATTGGTGTCTGTGCTCATGGTTCACCTCACAGGTTCGAATGGCGCCCCCGGGACGGGGACTGCGAGCAGAATGACGCCCCCGGGACGGGGGCTGCGAGCATAGCCCCCGGGACGGGGACTGCGAGCAGAATGGCGCCCCCGGGACGGGGGCTACGAGCAGAGCCGCCGGGACGGGGACTGCGAGCAGAATGGCGCCCCCGGGACGGGGGCTACGAGCATCGCCCCCGGGACGGGGGCTGCGAGCATAGCCCCCGGGACGGGGGCTACGAGCAGAGCCGCCGGAGCAGCCCCTCCAGGCGGACGGGATCGCCGGCCAGCATCCGGGCCAGTTCCCGCCCCGCTTCGACCAGGAACGTCTCCCGCTCCGCCTCGGGCCGGGCGGCGGCCGCCGCGCGCAGGCTGGCCGCCAGTAGTTCGTCGGCCGGTACTTCGCGCGCCTCCAGCACCAGGCGCACGTAATCCAGGCGGGTGGTGAAGGCCCGCACCTCCTCGGGAGTGCACTGGTAGAGCCAATCGAGCGTGATGGGGGGTTGGGCGGGCAGGCAATGGCGGATGGCGGTGCCATCGCCGCAGCCCACCGCCAGCACGCTGACCTCGACGGGCACCTGGCGGTTCTGGCGATGGTCGCGCACCACGACTTCCTGGTCCTCCTCGCGCAGTTCGGCGCTGATCAGTTGGCGCACGAAGGGGTCGTCCTCCACGCTCACGTCGTAGATCAGGCCGTAGATGGCGCTGCCGGGCCTTTGCCCTTCGGCGCGCACGAACGAGCCGAAGGCCGGGATGTCGGGCTGCATGACCGCGCAGCCGATGGCAAAGCCGCGCGTGCTGGCCCGCAGCACCCGCCCGACTCGAAGATTCCCATTGCTCATACGCGATGCTTCCTTCTACCCTGGCGAGTCAGGGTCTTGTAGTAGGCCTTGGGCGAGAGGGCCGAGCGGAGCCCGGCGCGCAAGAGCGCCGTGGTGATCATGGCCTCAAACGCTTCCCGCTCCTGGGCACTGATGTAGGCCAGTTCGTCGGCGCGGGCCAGGGCGTAGGGGTAATCGCCGGTGATGCGCGCCTGAGCGACGATCGCGCCGTGGACCAGCGCCGACATGTCGGGAGACGCGGCGACCCAGGCCGGGAACTCGATCCGCGCGATGACCGGGTCGTGCCCCCCGGCGGCCACGTTGAGGTAGCAGAAATAGACGCGATCCATATCGTCCGCCTGCGGTGGAGTGCTGTGGTCCATCGGCGGCGGGCTGACGAAGAGCGCCGAGCGGGCACCCGGGGGCAGCATCTCGAAGACGGCGCGGTCGGGCAGGTGTTCGAGCGGATTGGGCTCCCGGCTGGCGCGGTTCGCGTCTCCGTCCAGGCCGGCCAGGTAGGCCAGCCGGGTCACCTCGGTGCGACGCGGTCGGCTGGTGAAGGCGGCCACGGCGGCGCCGGCCTGGCGGATGCGATGCACCTGCTCGAGATGGGCCGTCACCTTGGCGCGGGGCCACTCTTGGTCGTGACCTTCCAGCACCCACAGGATGAGGGTGCCGTCCACCAGCGCGACGGTCGGGCCGGGCGGCTCGGCGGCGCACAGGTCGGCCAGGCGGGTAATTTCGGCCAGGTCTCGACGCACGTCGAGCAGGTTCCCGGCCACCAGTCGCCCGCCTTCGTATACGTCGGCCTCGCTGTAGCCCAAGGCGGGCTCGCTGTGGGCTGCCGGTGCTTCGCCACTGCCGTGCCGGTAGACCAGGCTGCCGACGTTGATCAGATAGTAGAGCGCGGCCCCGTGCCGGTCGGGCTGAACCTGGGAGCCATCGGCGGCGACGACGGTGAACCGCGCTGGAACGTCCGGCAACGGGTAGACGGCGTCGAGCGGCTCGCCGGTCGGGATGGCGGCGCGGAGGGCGCGCGCGGGATGGCGCAGCCGTTCGCCCTGGTCGGCATACTCGGCCAACCAGCGCCGCGCCAGTTCGACCAGGTCGGCATATTTCTGCTCGCGGGAAGCGAGTTCCTCGCCCATCGCCCGCACCTGTGCGGCCACTCTGCTCAGTTCGAGTGTCACCCAACGCCCTCCTTGCGCCGGGCGATGCCGGCGCTGTGACTAACCTGAATTATACTTGAGGCATGGGGCACTGGCAAGCAGCAAGTCGTCACGCTGCGAGCGTGAGCTACAAGGGTGCTGAGGCTTTCGGGAGGGGGGTTCGATGCTTGCGCCCCTACCGGCAAGACAGTATAATGGTGTAGATGGCGGCGCTGCTAAAGCTCAACGTATCCGAGATCGCGGCGGAACTGGATGAGCCATTCTCGATGATGAACGTGGCCATCGTAGGCGACATCATCGTCGGCGTCTACATCTGCCAGGGGACGATGGAATGGCACAGGCACCTGGACATTGACGAGCTGTTTTGGGTTTACGCGGGGGCGGTTGTGTTGGAGAGTGAGTGGGGAGAGGTGCGGCTGCGGCCCGGCGAGTTGGCGGTGGTGCCGAAGGGGATCAACCACCGCTCCAGTGCTCCCTCGCGCGCCAGTGTGCTGCTCCTGCGCTGTGGCTTTATGCCGCAGCGCAAGAATGGCCGCCGTCGCCTGTACGCGACGTCCGATGAGGCGAGCCTGAAACGCGTCGGCCTGCACAGTGCGATCCAGGCCCTGGTCGAGCCATTCCAGTTCCAGAGTGTCGCTCAGGTCGAGGACTCGGTGGTACAGGTGGCGTGGGGAGAGGGGGTCTGGCCGGTCGAGTCGCCGGCCTCCCACGACGTCCTGTTCTTCGTCTTGAAGGGCACCGGTACCGTGCGCACGGCTGAGTCTATGCACCACCTGCACCCCGGCGACTTGGTCGTCGTGCCCCAGGGAATGGCCTACCAACTCAGCACTACGCAGGGCACCGCGTTGGTGCGCCTGATGCGCGAGCAGATCTCGTAAAGGAGGGTGAGGATGGACACTTCTGTAGGCTTACTGGGACGTTTGCACTGGCTGGGTCACGCCAGTTTCCGCCTCGACGGGCCACCGGCGATGTACCTGGATCCGTGGCGCTTGAAAGGCCGGCTGCCCCAGGCTGACGTGATCCTGATCAGCCACGACCACCACGATCACTGTTCACCGGACGACGTGAAGCGGATCAGCGGCCCCGGGACGGTGATCGTCGCCAGCGCCACGGCAGCGATCAAGTTGCGCGGCGACGTGCGGGTACTGCGGCCGGGAGAGCGGACGACGGTGGGGGAGGTGGAAATTGAGGCGGTGCCAGCCTACAACGTGGTCAAGTCCTACCACCCCCGGCAGGCCGGACACGTCGGTTTCATCGTGACGGTGGGGGGGGAGCGGCTCTACTTTGCCGGTGACACCGATCGCATTCCGGAGATGGTGGACATAACCTGTGACGTGGCGTTGTTGCCGGTGGGAGGGACGTACACGATGGATGCCGCCGAAGCCGCTGCTGCAGCGGCCGACATCGAGCCGCGGGTGGCCGTACCGATGCATTGGGGGGCCGGCGTCGCCGGCACGCGCGACGACGCCGAACGCTTCCGCTCCCTGTACGATGGCGAGGTGGCCATCCTGGAAGCCGAGTGAACCCTAACCCTTGCGAAGGTTCGCAACCTTCGCAAGGGTTCATTTCTTTGCGATCACCTGGTCTATCAGGCCGTATTCGACCGCCTCCTGGGCGGTCATGAAGCGATCGCGGTCAAAGTCGGCCGCGATCTGTTCTACGGTCTGGCCGGTATGGTGCGCCAGCAGCTCGTGGAGCAGGTCCTCGATGCGCTTCAGTTCCTTGAACTGGATCTCGACGTCGGGGGCGTAGCCCTGCGCGGTGCCGCCGGCCGGATGCATGTGGACGGTGGCGTGGGGCAGGGCGTAGCGATAACCCTTGGTGCCAGCCGCTAACAGTACGGTGCCCATGCTGGCGGTGACCCCCACGGCGGTGGTCGAGACCGGCGTCCGCACCTGCTGCATCGTGTCGTAGATGGCCAGGCCGTGATAGATGATGCCGCCGGGGCAGTTGATGTACATCGTGATGGGCTTGTCGGGGTCCTCGTGTTCCAGGTACAGCAATTGGGCCACCACCAGGTTGGCCACCTGGTCGCTGATGGGCATGCCGACGAAGATGATGCGCTCTTTCAAGAGCAGCGAATAGATGTCGTAGGCGCGCTCACCTCGCCCGGTCGTCTCGATCACCATCGGAATCAATGCTTCAGGCGGAACCATCTTCATCATCCTTCCTCTACTTGCTCGCTTCCTGCTTCCTCACTGCCTGCTTCCTGACCCTCGCTGCCTGTCTCCTGCTCCTCTGCTGCCCCGCTCCCTTGCTCCCCCGCTCCTCCGCTCCCTTGCTCCCCCGCTGCCCCGCTCCCTTGCTCCTCCGCTTCCTCAACCGGGGCCAGTTCCGGAGCCTCTCCCCTGGCGATGGCGACCAGCCGTTGCACGGCCTTGCTGGACAGCAAGCGGTTGTGTACTGCCGAGCGTCCCGCGTCGGAATTGAGCGAGGCACGCACCTCGTCAGCCCGGATGCCCCACGTGGCGCTGGATTCTTCGATGGCGGCACCCACTTCGACTTCCTCTACCGCGAGCCTTTCCAGCCTGATGACCTCACCCAAGACCAGGGCGCGCCTGAGGCGGGCGGCCGCTCCCGGCGTCAGTTCTGCCCGCAGGTCGTCGCGGGTCTTTTGCTGGAGGCGCAGGTAGTCTTCCAGCGAGAGCCGGGCCTGGCGCTTCACCGCTTGTTCGTAATCCTTGACCATGTCGTCGAGTTCCTCTGCGAGCATGACGGGTGGATATTCGACCTGAGCCTGCTCGACGATGGCCCCCAGGACCTGCGTCGTGTATTGCTCGTCGGCTTTCCCCTGCACTGCCTGCTGCAACTGCTGCCGGACCTGTGCCTCCAGTGCGTTGAGGGAGTCAAAGTTGCCGGCCGTACGCGCCAGGTCGTCGTCCAGGGCGGGGAGGATGTTCTGGTAGACCTCGACCATCTTGACGGTAAACTCGGCCTCCTGGCCCCGCAATTCTTCCCGTTGGAAGTCTGCCGGCAGGGTCAGCGTGAAGGTGCGTTCGTCGCCTGCCTGCATGCCCACGATGGCCTCGGCGAACCCAGGCGCTGGGTCGGTGCTGGCAGCGTCCAGCAGCAAACGGAGGCCCTCTCCCTTGAGGAACTCTTCCCCTTGGGCGGTGTGCGCCGCCAGGTCAATCACCGCTCCATCGTCCAGCGCGGCCGGGCGTTCCACCTGTTCGAGCATGGCGTGCTGTTCGCGGATCTGCTCCAGGGCTTGCTCGACGTCCTGGTCGGGGACTGTGGCCTGGGGAGGATCGAGGCGATAGGCGCGATAGTCGCCCAGTTCGACGGTCGGGCGCAAGGGGACGACGAATTGGAACGTGATGGGGCGCAATTGGATGTCGTCCAACGCGGCGGGCGCGTAGGGCTCGATCCCTTCCTGCTTCAAGGCCTCGCTGTAGACCGCCTCGACCAGGATTTCGGCGGCTTCTCTACGGACGGTATCCTCACCAAAGCGCTGCACGACGAGTTCGTAAGGGGCCTTTCCTTTGCGGAAACCGGGGATATTCACCTGTTTGGTGATCTGGCGCGCGGCCTGGTGCATGGCCTGCTGCGTGCGCTCCTCATCCACGCCGATGGTCAGGCGCAGTTTGTGGTTTTCGAGCGATTCGGTCGTGATTTCCAAGTTTGGTTCCCTCCTGATTTCAATCCGGACTTCAGACTTCGGAAGTCTCGTGATAGTAGGGAAGGCGGGACTCGAACCCGCACGGGTTGCCCCACGTGATCCTAAGTCACGCTCGTCTGCCCATTCCGACACTTCCCCACGCGTTCAGTAGGGGATGATTATAATGCCGACCGCACGTTCACGCAAGGTTGACAATCAACCGTACCGCTGGTATCATCGTTTCAGATTCTGGATGAGGAGGAAGGTCCGATGAACCTGGACGAAGCCACTCGTTTTACGGAACTTGACCCCGGCGGGATGCTGGCCCGCATCGGCGAATTGCCGCAGCAGTGCCGG
>DATKWP010000315.1:0-2279 GCA_035529535.1 Anaerolineae bacterium
GCCGAGCGCCGCCCACAGCCCACCCGCCAGGTCGGCCACCTGAATGCCGGGAATCGCCGGCGGACCCTCCTGTGGCCCCGCCAGGTCCAGCAGCCCGGCCAGACCAACGTAGTTCAGGTCGTGGCCTGCCCGCTGCCGGTAGGGGCCGGACGGCCCATAGCCGGTCAGCGCGCAATAGACCAGGCGAGGATTGGCCTGGGATAGGCTCCGGTACCCCAACCCCAGCCGCTCCATCACGCCAGGGCGGAAACTCTCCAGGAGCACATCGGCGCGTTCGACGAGTCTCAAGAAGATGGCCCGCCCCTCGTCAGACTTGAGGTTCAGGGTGAGACTTTTGTGACCCCGGTTGATGGCCCGGAAGAATACGCTCTCTCCGTCCACCAGCGGCGGCACGTAGCGCAGCCAGTCCCCCCCGCCGGGACGTTCCAACTTGATAACCTCAGCGCCGTAATCCGCCAGGATGCGGGAGCAGTAGGGGCCGGGGAGAAGCCGGGAGAGGTCCAACACACACACACCCTCCAGTGGGCCGCCATTCGTCGTCATCGGCACGTCTCCTTAAGCACGCTGTGGCCTCCCGCCGCAATCAAATCCACTGGGCAGGTAAGCGGGCCACTGCGACTGTGACTAATCTTTATTCAGCCTTGCGGTTCCGTTTCTTCTGCTGGCGGCTCGAAGCCGGGGCCGTGGTGGTACATGGCCCGGCGGGGAGCGTACCGGCTGACGAAGGTGTCGTCATACAGCAGGTTGCGGGCGGCGTCGTAAACCCGCCGTTGGACCATCGCCGTCAGCCCGTTCACCGCCGTCTGCCACTGGGTCACCTGGCCCGGCTCCATCTTCTCGTCCAACTGGTAGATGGGCGGCCCAGGCTCGGCCTCGCCGCTGACCACCGGCCTCTCTTTCTCCACCCGCCGCCCGTCGTCGGTAGAGTAGAAGCGAAAGATCAACCGGTGGGCCGCATCCTCGATCCCGGTCTCGATCAGCAAGGGGTAGGGCCGGTCGTTGGTGAACTTGAAATCCACCTGCGGCGAGTAGACGGTGGCGTCCATCCCCAGCCCCGCGCCCATCAACTCGTAATAGCCGATGCGGTGGTTGTGGTACCAGCGCTCGACGATGGGGTAGCCCCCCCAGAAGGCAGCGCGGAAGACGGTGGTCGAGACCTGGCAGATGCCGCCGCCGACCTCGATGGCCAGTTGCTCGCCGGCGGTGATGTAGGATTCATCGTAGCCCGCCTCGGCCGTCACTTCCCCCAGGTAGTGGTTGAAGGAGAAGGTCTCCCCAGGTCCAATGATCAATGCATCGAACTTGCTCGCCGCCAGGCGGATGTTGTGGTCGCGCCCAGAGGGGGAGCCAATGAAGTAGGAATCCCCCTCGGCCACGAGTTGGACGATCCCCACCTGCTCCGCTGTGGCGGTGTCTGGGTAGCGGGGCGGGACGGTCTGCACGACGAGGGGCATATAGTGGTTGCCCGCCGCCAGTTCCTGCACGACGTGCACCACACTCGCCCCCACGTCGAGTGTGCGGCCATCTGTGCTGGGGCTGATGGGTTCCAGTTGGCCCATCGCGTCGTTAAAGTGGAAGCGAGCATCCACCGGCTCAATCGCCAGCGCCGGGGCCACCTCCTCAAGATAGGCTCGCAACAACTGCTCGTTCAGCGCGGCGTGCAATTGCCCGCCCTCCGCTCGCACGACCAACATGGAGGCCAATTGCTCCGGTGCGATCACCCACGGGCCGGGATCACCTTCGCGCGGGTGGGCCAGCACGAGCGTGAGCGGACTGCTCAGCATCGTCTCCGCCTCGGCACGGGCCGGTTCGGCGTCGGCGACCGGGGGCAAAACCTCGCGGACGACCAGGTCTACCCGGGCAGAGGCCAGGCGGGTCAGCGCCGGCGCCAGCGTCGCCAGCGTCCCCTCCACGTCCAGGTAGCGCCCAGGTCGAGCCGGATTGACGACCGGGGCGGTGCCATTGAGGGAGAGTGTGGCATCCGTGGAGGGAAGGTCCACCTGTTCGGCGAGCGTCTCGAGGTAGAGGCGAGCCACCCGCTCATCGTACACGACGACGGGAGGGAGGGTTTCCCCGTTGGCCAACAAGCGCAGTTGAGCCAGCAGGTTGTGCACCCACGAGCGGCCACGCCCCCGGGAATAGGGTGGCCCCAAGGTGGCCTGCGGATCGAGGCGCAGGCCCAGATCGGCAGGGTGGACGCCCCACGAGCCATCCGGCCCGCGCAGGGTGACCAGCGGCGCATTGAGCCCCAGGCCACGCTCCAACGCCTCGCCGGCCTC
>DATKWP010000316.1:0-2676 GCA_035529535.1 Anaerolineae bacterium
TATACCTCGCACACCGTCGTCAGCGCCAATGGGAAGCAAGAGGTAGAGTCGGTCACCATCGCGCGGACCGACGAGAACTGGCGGCCCGTTTCCGGCACTGAAAAGACGTTCGCCTGTGACACGATCCTGGTGGCGGTGGGATTGGACCCGGTAGACGAGTTCGTCCACAAGGCGCGGGAGTTCGGCCTGCCAGTCTATGCCGCGGGGGACGCGGAGGAGATCGCCGAGGCCTCGGCGGCGATGTTCACCGGTCGCATCCGGGGACTGGAGATCGCCCAGAGCCTGGGCCGGGACGTGGGGGAGGTGCCGCCGGAGTGGCACCGCACAGCGGAAATACTCAAGTCCCGCCCCGGGGCGGTGGTCACCGAAGATATTCCAGAGGGCCGGGCCGGCGTCTTCCCGATCCTGCACTGCGCGCAGGAGATTCCCTGCAATCCCTGCACCTCCGTCTGCCCCAAGGGCTGCATCGTGATCGAGGGGGACGACATGCGGGCGCTGCCGGAATACGTGGGAGAAGAGTGCTCTGGCTGCGCCCAATGCGTCGCCATCTGCCCGGGGCTGGCGATCACGCTGGTAGACTATCGAGAGGACCCCGAGCACCCGCAAGTGACGATTCCCTACGAATTCACGCCCGAGTCCATTCACGAAGGAGACAGCGTGACCGTGCTAGACACGGAGGGGACGTTCCTGGGCAACGTGGAGGTCATGAAGGTGCGGGCGCCCAGGTTCGCCAACCGGGCGGCCCTGGTGCAGGTACGCGCCCCGCAGGAGATTGCCAGGCGCATCGCCGGCATGCGCGTGCAAGAGCCCTGGGTGACGGAGCCGCTGGAACAACTCGTAGAACGCATGGCCGAGGACGAGATTGTGTGCCGCTGCGAGCGGGTGACGGCGGGCGAGATGCGCGCCCTCATCCGCGCCGGCGTGCAGGACTTGAACCACATCAAGGCGGTGACGCGGGCCGGCATGGGGGCCTGCGGTGGCAAGACCTGCACCAACCTGATCAAGCGGCTGTTCCGTGAGGAGGGGGTGCCACTGGCACGGGTGGTCGAGAATACCCGCCGGCCGCTGTTCATCGAAGTGCCGCTGGGGGCGCTGGCCGGCGCCGTCACCGGCGAGGGGCCGGCCGCAGAAGTCCCGGCCGCCCACGCGACCGACGCACACGAGGGGGGGCTATAGCCCGGTTCCTGGTGCAAGATGCGAGCGGAGGCCCGGCTTCAGCCGGGAAAACCCCGCTGAAGCGAGGCGTCCGTCGCAACGTGGCCGGAAAATCCCCGCTGAAGCGGGGCGTCCGTCGCAACACGGCCGGAAAATCCCCGCTGAAGCGGGGCGTTCGCGACATTTCGCAGGAAAGATGAGAACGATGGTTGGAAGATGCTGGCCGCTCACGCTTGTCCTATTTGCCGCGCTGATGGTGGGTGGCTGCCGTGGCTTGATGGGAGCATTTCACGAGGAGGTCACGGGGTCGCCTGCGCCCACCACAGTACCGCTGCCCAGTTCGACGGCAGCACCCGAGGCCCAGCCTGCACAGCCTTCGAGGCCTGGGCCAGCCGTCACGTCACCCCCCACTGGCGTGGGGGGCTTGCCCACTACCCCTGCCGCGCAGGTCGAGCCCACGCGCGCCATCCCACCGGCAGACACGCTCAGCCTGCCGCCCGGCTTCGGCATCTCCATCTTCGCCCAGGGGCTGCGTGACCCGCGCATGATGGCACTGGGGCCGGACGGACAGCTCTACGTAGCCGAACGGGGCGCCGGGCGCATCGTGCGCCTGCCCGACCGGGATGGCGACGGGGTGGCGGACAGCGTCGAGGTGGTGGCCGAGGGCCTGGACGCGCCGAGCAGCATGGCGTTCTACCAGGATGGCTCCCTCTACGCCGGCGAGACGAAGCGCGTGCTGCGCCTGAGCGCGCCTGACACGGCGGATGAGTACATCCGGGGCGCTTTTCAGGAACGGGAGGTCATCCTGGACGGGCTGCCCAGCGGTGGCCATGCCACGCGCACGGTCCTCTTCAGTCCCGATTGGTCCTCGCTGTTCGTCTCCATTGGCTCCTCGTGCAACGTGTGCGTCGAGGAGGACCCGCGGCGGGCCACGATCATGCGTTACAATCCTGACGGGAGCGGAGGGCAGGTCTACGCGCAGGGGTTGCGCAACGCGGTCGGCATCACCTTTCGCCCCGGCACTGTGGAGTTGTGGGCTACTAACAACGGGCGCGATTGGCTCGGCGACGACCAGCCACCCGAGACGGTGTACCACGTGCGAGAAGGGGACAACGCCGGCTGGCCGTACTGTCACAGCGGGCGGATCGTAGACCCTGACTATGGTGGCCCCACCGCCTGCGAGGGGGTCGTGGCCCCGGCCGTCGAGATGCAGGCCCATTCGGCACCACTGGGGCTGACCTTTTACAGCGGCACGCAGTTCCCCGAGGAATACCAGGGCGACCTGTTCGTGGCCTTCCACGGCTCGTGGAACCGCGCGGTGCCCACCGGATACAAAGTGGTGCGTATTCCGCTACAGGACGGGCAGGCCGGCCAGGTGCAGGACTTTGCTACGGGCTGGCTGCGTGCGAACGGGTCCCAGTGGGGCCGGCCGGTGGACGTGCTCACAGGGGGCGACGGCAGCCTGTTCGTCTCCGACGATAGCGGTGGGAGCATCTACCGCATCTTTTACGCCGGCGGGTA
>DATKWP010000317.1:0-3674 GCA_035529535.1 Anaerolineae bacterium
AGCGGCGGTGGCTGTGCCGGTCACCGTCGTGGCGTAGCGATACGTTTGCCCCGGCACGTTCAAGTCGTAGCCGGAGGAAGTGCCGGTGGACCACGCCCCCTGCTCGGCATAGCCTGTGCCGCCATCGTTGTTGACGATGCGTTCGATACCGTTCAAATCGCGCTCCCGCACCGGCCAGACGTCCGCCCCGGCGTTCCACAGGTATTGCAACAGGTACTGGTCCACCGCCTCGGCATTATTGTGGTCCTCGATAATGGGACCGCTGTAAGGAGCCCCTGGATAGGGCGGGCGCTGAGTGCGCCAGGCATAACCATTCCATTGCCAGCCATGTCCTGCGCTGACGTACACCGTCTTGCCACTGAGCCCCCCCTGCGGCTGCGCCTGCCCAGGAGCCGGGGGCTGGCCCACGTAAGCCGCCGAAGGCGGGACCACGGCAAGCGGCACGCTCTGCTCGTCGCTGGGCATGGCTTCCTTACGCGGAGCCGGAATCTCGGGCAGGAAAGCCGCCAGGGAGACGTACGTTCCCGCGCTGAAGTCCCAGGCCTGGATGCGCAAATCTCGCCAGCCCAGCGGCTCCAACGTCCAGCCGATTTGCTCCACCATGATCTCAAAGGTGCCGTGGTCCAGGGCTCGCAGAGACTCCAGTGGCACCGCCAGGCGAACGACCGCCGTCCGGTCGGGCTGCACCTGTACTCCCCTCAGCACAGTTCCCTCTGGAATGGCAGACCACAGGCCCCGTGCCCGTTCCCGCGAGGTCGGGCCTGCCAGAAGCGCCGCCAGTGCCCCCTCGGCGTCCAGTCCAGACACCCCCACCCCAGCGGCCCGCTCCACACAAACCATCCCCTGCACAGACCAGAAACAGACGGGTGACGTCTCCTGAGCCACAACCGGCTGAGAGAAAGCAATCAGGGAGATGAACGCTGTAATAATCGGGAAAAGAACCCTCACACTTTTTCGACCCAAATGCATCAATGTAGACTCTGTTGAGAATTCGTTCCAGGGCATCTCAAGGAAGCAATGTCAGCCCCGCGACGTTGAGCAACGTGTTGAGCAGGCTCTTCAACCCTGGACACTGATCTGCCGCGACTGTCCCCCTACTTCACCGCCCACGCTAGCACTTCCTCCACGCTGCGCGTGTTGATCACGTCGGCCGGCTGTGCCCAGCCACGCCGGGCCGTCGCCACCCCCAGAGGCAGCAAGGCGAAACTGCTCACGTCGTGGGCGTCGGCATTGATCGCCAGTTTCACCCCCAACTCGATCGCCCGTCGCACGTGCACGTCGTCGAGGTCGAGCCGTCTGGGATATGCGTTGACCTCCAGGGCGGTGCCCGTCTCGGCCGCGGCACGCATGATCGGCTCCATGTCCAAGTCCGCCCCCTCCCGCTCCCCGATCAGCCGCCCCGTCGGGTGGGCGATGACGTCTACATGAGGGTTGCGGATCGCCGCCAGCATGCGCGCCGTGAATTGCTCTCGCCCCTGGCGCAGCCCGCTATGTACCGCTGCCACGACCAGGTCGAGTCCGGCCAGCACCTCGTCGGGCAAGTCGAGCGCCCCATCCGCCCGCACTTCGACCTCGACCCCAGCCAGCAACCAGAAAGTGCCGCCCATCTGCCGGTTGACCTCCTCGATCTCCGTTCGCTGGCGGCGCAGGTCTTCAGCGCTGAGCCCGTGGGCGATGCCCAGGCTGAGAGAGTGATCGGTGACCAGCGCATATTCCAGCCCCCGTGCCCGGGCCGCCTGCGCCATCTCCAGCAGCCCCTGGCGCCCGTCGGACCAGGTGGTGTGGAACTGCAGGTCACCTTTCAGGTCCTCCAGTTCGACCAGATCGGGCAGGCGGCCCGCCAAGGCCGCTTCGATCTCGCCCCGATCCTCACGCAACTCTGGCGGAATGAGCGGCAGGCCAACGGCGGCGTAGACTTCCTCCTCGGTGGCACACAGGATCTCGCTACGGATGTACTCATCCGCGCCGTCCTCCCGCTTGAGCGCATACTCGCTCAGCGAGAGCCCTCGCTCGAGCGCCAGCCCCCGCAACCGGATGTTGTGGGCCTGGCTGCCGGTAAAGTATTGGAGCGCCGTCCCCCAGCGCGCTGGCTCCAGCACGCGCAGGTCCACCTGCAACCCCTCGTCGGTACGGATGGAGGTCTTTGTAGGACCGGAGAGCAGTACCTCCGCCACCTGGGGCAGTTCCCGGAAGCGGGCCATCACCGGTTCCGGCTCCCCGGCCGCCACCAGCAGGTCCAGGTCCCCCACCGTCTCCCGCATGCGGCGCAGGCTACCCGCCGCCGCAGCCTGCACCACCCCCGGCACCTCGCGCAGGGCCTCCAACATGGCCAGGGCCAGCGGCCAGGCCACGCCCAGCAGGATACGGTCGGTGCGCCGCTTCAGCGCCTCGATCCCGGCCAGCACCTTCTCCTCGCTTTTAGCCCCCATGCCGGGCAGGTCGCGCAGGCGGCCTTCCCGCACCGCCTGTTCCAGGGCTTCCACGCTCGTGATGCCCAATTCCTTCCAGAACAACGCCGCCCGCTTGGGGCCGACGTCGGGCACCTGCAGCATGGCGACGACACCCGCAGGCACCTGGGCCTGCAGTTTCTCGTAGGCTCCCAGCCGGCCCGTGCGCATCAGTTCGTCAATCTTGGTCGCCAGCGTCTCGCCGATGCCGGGGATCGTCTCAAGTTCCCCCGCCCGCCAGACGTCCTCCAACGGCCGGCCCAGCGCGGCGACGTTCTCGGCCGCGCGGCGATAGGCCATGATGCGGTGATAGTTCTCCCCCTGGATGGCCAGGATGTCGGCCATCGCCGCGAAGATGGCGACCACTTCCTGATTTTTCATCTCCCCCCTCCAACTCCTTCGCCCGATTATACCCCATCTTCCTCGCTTGACAATGGCCCCGTCGTACTGTAAGATTACATCTGGCCATGGCATGGAACGGGAAGGCAGACAGATGGAAGACCCTGGAGCAGTTCTTGAGCAAGGGAGAGAAATGAACGCCATATTGACTGAAGCGGAATATCGCCTGCGCAGCCTGTCGCGCGAGCGGCTGCGAGTGGCCAATGATTTCCTGGCCTATCTGCAAGAACGTGAGGAGAATGAGGCAACTGCCGAATTGTTGAGAGTCCCCGGTTTTGAGGCAGCCTTCCTACGCGCTGTCGAGCAAGTTGCCGGTGGAAAGGTAGTACGCTTCGAGGATATCCGGCGCGATGTATGAAATTAGGCTCAGCCACGATGCGCAGAAATTCTACCAGGGCATATTAGCTGAGGACACATGCTGCAGGCCCTGACATTCGACTTTTGGGGAACCCTCTATCAGAACGTTGACGGCCGGGAGGAACGGCTGAACCTTTTGGACCAGGTCCTGGCCCGCCACTCCCAGCCGCGCTCCTGGGCAGCGCTCGAAGCCGCCTACCAACACGGCTGGTCCGTGATGACCCGCGTGTGGCGCGAGGAACACCGCACCACCACCGTCGAGCACTGGCTACACGAGGTGCTGGCCTTTCTCGACGCAAGTTTGCCTGAAGACGTGCAAGCCGCCCTGCGCCGCCCGCTGGAGGAGGTCCACCTGTACGGCAATCCCCCTCAGCCCGTTCCGGGGGTGGCCGAGGTTCTGCCCCGCCTGGCCCAGCGCTACCGGCTGGGACTCATCTCCGACGTCGGGCTGACGCCAGGCCGGGTCCTGCG
>DATKWP010000318.1:0-3567 GCA_035529535.1 Anaerolineae bacterium
TCTCGGACCGTGCGCCGGCCGTTGATCCAGGGCCACATGCGCTCCACGCCGCTGCATTGCTCGCGCAGGGCCGGCAGCCGGGCCTGCCCGGCCGCGGAGAGATCCTCGTCGGCGACCATCTCCCAACGCAACCGCTTGAACACCCTTCCCTCTCCCTCCCAGGGAGAGGGGCTGGGGGTGAGGGTGCTACCCGCCCCCCGTGACCCGACCTCTGCGGGCGGCACAGGCTGGCCCGCCAACCCCGCCACCCACTCGACGGCCTCCTCGCTCTCGCGGGCGGCGAAGCGCTGCAGGGTCTCGCTCGTGCGCCGGACTGCCTCAGCCAGCGCCCCATCGCCGGGCGCCAGGCGCAATACCTGCTCCACGGCGTCCCGCGCCTGCAAGCCCAGGTGCCGCCCCAGCGCGCGCACGCGCGCCGCCCGCTCGTCGAGTGAGGCCGCCGGTCCCAGCCGGTCCGCCGGTCCCGTCGGGTCCGCTTCCACTGCTGTGGCCGGTCTCTGACCGGGCCACCCCAGCGCCTCCTCGCTCAGCGCGTCACCGATGCGCCGCTTCCAGTCCTGCGCCGCCAGCCCGGCCAACCACAACGCCTCGCGCGGGCCGGCCGTCGCCAGCAGGTAGACGTACAACGCCGCGATGGCGCCGGAGCGGCCGAGCGTGTTCTCGCTCAACTTGTCGGGGGTGTCGTGGGAACTGTGGTAGAACCGCTCCGGCCACGTGCCCATCTGGGGAGTCGGGATATCGAAGACCCCATCCGCGATGAAAGCGTCGTTGCCCAGGAAAGGCCCCGTGGTCCAGGAGAAGGTGGCGTAGGTGTCGGCCGTGAAGCGGTGGTTCGGTTCGGCCGCCACTACGTTCGTGAGGTACGCCAGCAGGCCATCCACGAACGACGCGCCGGTTTCCGGCGTGCGCGAGAGCACCATCTGGCCGCCACCGATGCTGAAATCCTGGCCGACGGAGTCGAAGCACAGGCCTGCCACTACGCAGTGCAGTTCGTCGCGGCGGGCGTGCAGGTACGGCAGGTAGCCGTCCACCTCGACCCCGTGCAGGAAGCGGATGCTGCGCCGCAAGGGGGGCAACACCCCGCGCTCGACGAGGGCCTTGAGCGCCCGGGCCACTTCCACCGCCATGCAGCAGCCCGAAGCGTTGTCCTCGGCCCCCGGCTCCGACGAGTGGGCCAGCACCCAGACCTCCTCGTGCGCCAGGTCGGTGCCGGGCAGCAGGGCGCTGACCATCTCCGAGGTGCCCTCCACCAGGTCGGCATCCACCTCGGCGCGCAGTATAACGGGTTCAGTGCTGCGCCGGATGACTTCCCTCAGCCGCCGCCCCTGGCGCGGCGAGAGGCTAAAGCCCCACAGTCCCGCCTCTTCCTTCCAGTAGTCAAAGGCGTCCCACAGCGTCAGGTCGGGGTCGTCCTCCGGCTCGCGCACCGGCGGGTACAGCGTGCGCACCCACGGCGGGCAGACGCAGTCGCTGATCACGCCGACTGCGCCGTGCTCGTGCGCCTGAGCCTGGACCAGGAAGTGCACGTCGTCGGTAAAGATGACCTTGCCGGCCACGTCCACGTTTTCGTACTCCTCGTCCGTCGTACCAGAGTACATGAGCACAACCGGCGCTTCGACGCCGCCGGCAGGGGTCGCGGCGCTGTTGCAGACCAGGCAGAGCGGCTCGTCGGCGTAGGTGCAGAGCGTACCGGCTTCCTCCACTGGCTTGACGATGGACAGCCGCCCCGCCCGGGGCACCCACACCAGCGGATTCCTACGCCCGTCTATCCACTCTGTCCGGTCGTCCGCCGGATAGGGGATGACGTCCGCTTCCAGCCCGGACTCCCGGTAGCGGCGACACAGGAACTCGCTGGCGAGGCGCAGGCCCGGCCCGGGCACCGTGCTGCGGAAGGTCCAGTACGCAGCAACGTCGCGCATGCACTGGCGGGGATGCAGTTCCCCAATAATCGCGTCCAGGTTCTTGCAATCCATGGCTATTCTCCAACTATGCGACGAACACCCACCGCCCGGCGATCATCGTCCGCCACACGGTAAAGTCGTCCTCGAAGATGGCCACGTCGGCGTCCTTGCCGGGCTCCAGGCTGCCCTTGCGGCCGTCGAGGCCCACGATGCGCGCGGGCGTCAGGCTGGCCATGCGCACCGCTTCCACCAGCGGGACGCCGACGGCTTCGATCAGGATCGCAACCATGCGGTTCAGCAGGGTCGTGCTGCCCGCAAACGCCGAGCGATCCAGCAGCATCCCTACGCCGTCCTGCACCTGGCACTCCACGCCGCCGAGCCGAAAGCGGGTGCCCTCCGGCATCCCGGCGCCGGCGGTGGCGTCGGAGACTATGCACAGGCGGTCGGCCCCTTTGCACTTGTAGGCCAGCCGCATCAGCGTGGGGGGCAGGTGCCGGTTGTCGGCGATGATCTCCGCCGTCAGTTCGTCGTAGGCGAGCGCCGCCTCCAGCAGGCCCGGCCTGCGCCAGGGGCCTTGGCGTATGGTGCTGGACTGCCCGCTCCACAGGTGCACCGCGTGGCACAACCCCAGCCTCATGGCCGCCAGGACGTGCGTGTCCTGCGCCGCACTGTGGCCGGCCGCCGGCACGATGCCCCGCGCCGCGCACTCGGCGGTCAACTCTAGCGCGCCCGGCAGTTCCGGCGCGTAGGTCATCACCCGCAGCACGTCGGCGTGTTCCAGCAGCGCCGCCGGGCTGCCGTCGTCGGGCGTGCGGAGATGGTCTGGGTCCTGCGCCCCCTTCTGCGCCGGGTTAAAGTACGGACCTTCCAGGTGCACCCCCAGCACCTGCGCCCCACCCCCCCCTACCCCCCCCGCACGCGGGGGGGATGAAAGGGGGGGCATCCCCTCCGCATGCGGGGGGGACGGAAGGGGGGGCATCCCCTCCGCACGCGGGGGGGACGGAAGGGGGGGCATCCATGCGCGCGCAGCCTCCAGGCACTGACACATAGCAGGAATCGGCGCCGTCGCCACCGTCGCCAGCAACGCCGTCACCCCGTGCGCCGCGTTCGCGGAGGTAATGGCCTGGAACGCCTCTGCCGTGGGCTCATTGAACGTGTGGCCCAGCGCCCCGTGGGTGTGAATGTCCACCAGTCCCGGCGCGACGGTTCGCCCGCCGACGTCAATCCGCTCGACCTCATCCCCCAGGGCGTCGAGGTCGGCCACGCCAACGATCTTGTCCCCCTCGCCGACGAGGGCCTTCCCGACCAGGACCTCGCGCGGCAGGACCAGGCGGCCGTTGGTGAGCGCCCAGCGGCCGCGCGGCTGGCCGAAGCCTGTCCGGACTTTCACCCCAACTTGTCCCACAGGAAGTCGTAGGCCCGGCGGCCGCTGATCTCGTGCCGGCCCTCAAAGATGTCCGTCTCCACCTGGTCGCGCGCGCCGAACACGTCGTACACCTCCCTGGCTCGTTCGACGCTTTTCTTCACCGCTGCGAGCGGGAAAATCACGTCGTAGGTGGCCGCCTCGACCAGCATGGGGCGGGGGGCGAGCAGGCCCACCAGGTCGTACATCTCGCCGAATTGCCCCAGGCCCGGCACAAAGTTGCAGGTGCAGTGGGCCATGGCC
>DATKWP010000319.1:0-3784 GCA_035529535.1 Anaerolineae bacterium
GGTTTCCTTTCTGTGTTGTGTGATAACGTTCTGGTTGCCGGCGCCTGTACCCGCTGCTGGGCGGCGGTTTCCAGCAAGCGTCTGCGGCCTGCTGCCAGCCCGCGTGGCGGTGCTGGGACATCGGCATACATCTGGCTCGTCGCCAGGGCGACCTGGAGCAACGGGCGCAGGCGATCGGCGTGTTGGGGGTAGTGTGCCAGCACGGCCTCGGCGTCTCCCGTGCGAGCGACCTCCTGGAGGCAACGCTCGAGCAGTTGTTCATAGGGTTGTACTTTCATCGTTCTATCCTCGCTCCAGGATACGGCGCAGGGCGGCCAACGCCCGGTGTTGGAGCGCCTCGACCGCGCTGACACTCTTGCCTATGACGTCGCCGGTCTCCGGCGCACTGAGTTGCTGGCCGAACCGGAGCGCCAGCACCTGCTGTTGCTCCGGCGTGAGCAGCCTGATGGCGGACCGCAGTCGCTGGCGGGAGAGCCGTTCTGCGACCGCAGAGTCCAGGTCCTTCTGGTCCGCCACCAGTTGCTCGTCCAGTTCGAGCAGCGGCGCCGCCGGTTGCTTGCGGTAGTGGTCCACCACCAGGTTGTGCGCGATGCGATAGAGCCACCCCTGGAAAGAGGTTTTCCACAACCGCCTCGCCCGGATCGCCTGTAACATCCGCACAAACACCTCGCTGGTGAGATCTTCCGCCAACTGGGCGTCCTGAACGCGCCTGTAAAGGTACGCATAGATCGGCGAGGCGTACTCGTCGTAGAGTTGCCCCAGCGCATCCTCGTCGAACGCTTGCGCTCGTTCCAGTAAAGTCTGTTCGTTCGTCACGTGACGTTGCTCTCCCACCCTATATGACGTAAAATAGCCCCAAACCTTGCGGGTTGGCGGGCCTGAATCTTGCGTTTGCCTGAGACCAGTATACCGCACCCTGGCCCATCCGGCCAGAAGAGGATCCCGTTATGACGCGAACCTGGGGCCCCAGGCTCCTAATCCTGTTCTTCCTGATCGTTTTCGGCGCAGCCGTGGTCCGCCACGCCTGGCTGTGCGACGATGCTTACATCACGTTCAGGACCGTGGACAATTTCGTCAACGGCTACGGGCTGACCTGGAACGTGGACGAGCGGGTGCAGGTCTATACGCACCCGTTGTGGATGATGTTGTTGTCGGCCGTATACGTGCTCACGCGGGAGGCCTTCTTCTCCAGCCAGATACTCTCCATCGCCATCTCGCTGCTGGCCGTGGCCGTGCTGGCCACGCGGGTGGCCGCTTCGCCGGCCGCTGCCTGGCTGGGGGTCGCGGTCCTCGCCGCGTCGAAAGCCTTCGTGGACTATGCCACGTCGGGGCTGGAGAACCCTCTCACCCATGTGATCCTGGTGGCCTTCTTCCTCGTCTACCTGAAATCTGAAACCAGCCCGCAGACGCTGTTCCTCCTGGCGCTGCTGGCCGCGTTGGGCATGCTGAACCGGCTGGACGCCGGGCTGCTGCTTCTGCCGGCGCTCGTGGCTGCGTGGGCCAGGTCGCGCCAGGTCAAGGGGCTGGTGGCGGTGATGGCGGGGTTCGTGCCGCTCATCCTGTGGGAGACCTTTTCGTTTTTCTACTACGGTGCCCTCCTCCCGAATACGGCGTTGGCCAAGCTGAACTTTGGGCTGATCGGCCGCCAGAAACTGGTGGAGCAGGGCCTGCACTACTTGTCGGATTCCATCGAGGTAGACCCCGTGACGCTCGTGGCCATCGGGGCCGGCCTCGGCTTGCCGCTGGTCAGGAAAGCGTGGCGGGCGCTCCCCATGGCTGCCGGGATGGTCTTATATCTGTGCTACATCGTCCGCATCGGGGGGGACTTTATGAGCGGCCGTTTTCTGACCGCACCCCTGGTGGCCGCTGTGGCGATCCTGGTCAGCGACGCGGTGCGCCTGCGCGACAGAATCTACCTGGCCTCTTTCGTGCCGCTGGTCGTGCTCGCCCTGACGGCGCCGTATTCCCCGCTCCTGGCGTCGCCCGAGCGCAGCGCTGACGTCCCTCCTGAGCGATGGATCAACCTTTACGGCATCGCGGACGAACGCGCGTACTACTACCCTCACACGGGGCTTCTCGTCGCATTCGAGCGCGCCGGCTTGCCAGACCACGAGTGGGCGATGGCGGGGCGCTCAGCCCGGCTGAGGGGCCCTGCCATCGTTCAAGACATGTCCATCGGCTTCCTCGGCTATTTCGCCGGGCCACGCGTCCACGTGGTGGACCAGTTGGGACTGGCGGACCCGCTGCTGGCGCGGTTGCCACCTGCGGATCCTGATTGGCGCATTGGCCACTTCCTGCGCACGGTGCCGGATGGATACGTCGAGACGTTGTCCAGCGGGGAGAACAGGATCGAGGACGAGAATCTGGCCGCCTACTACGACGTACTGGCGCGCGTGACTCGCGGCGACCTGTTCGACGTGGGCCGGCTGGTCGAGGTCTGGAAACTGAACGCCGGGGTGTACGACCACTACCTGGATGCGTACGCCTATTTCCGCGGTCAGACGTTCACCCGGCGATTGCTCGTGACCAACCCGACGGACAACCCGTGTGTCGCCGTGTACGTGGCGAACGGCGAAGCGACCGCAGCGATGCTGCTCGACGACGCCTCGCAGCGGGGAGAGGCGTACACGGTCCAATGGGCGATTGCCGCGGACGGTGTGCGGTTCGAAGGCCCCCACGTACGGCACCTTTCGTCCATCCATGCCCTGTCCGACAGTGAGCCGCTGAACGTCGGCGTCTACTTTAGCCGGAACCCGGATGCTCCCCCGCGTGCCACGTTCGAGCGCCGGTTCTGGTTTCGTATTGAGGAGGGCCGGCGGCTCGTCGTCGTCCTTCCTGGCATGGAGTGGCGAAACCTCTACGGCCACCAGGACGCCTGGTTCCCGGCGGACATCGGCGACGTAGTGAGAGACGCACCATGAGAGGATGGGTTCGTAGTGGCGGCTTTAGTCGCTCCTGATGAGTCCGTAGTGGCGACTTCAGTCGCTCCTGCCGGCTCGACAACGACTGAAGTCGTTACTACGAATCAACGAGGCTTGAGTTTGACATCTGCCCTTGAGCGGCGTATACTGATTTGAGAGCGGCCAAGACAAGTTTGGGCATCCGCATGCCTCAAGAGGAGCGAAGCTGTGGCCCCAGAGAGATTCAAACTGGTCTCCGCCGTCCACCTCTTCCTCATCCGTGACGGTCGAATCCTCTTGCTGCGCCGCTGCCACACCGGCTACGAGGATGGCAACTATAGTGTCGTCGCCGGCCACCTGGACGGAGACGAACAGGTCAAGGCGGCGGCGATCCGCGAAGCGCGGGAAGAGGTGGGGATCGAGATTTTGCCCCAGGACCTGCAGGTGGTCGGCGTGATGCACCGCAAGTCCAATGACGAGCGGGTTGACTTTTTCCTCACGGTAACCTCGTGGGCTGGGGAGATCGCTAACAGGGAGCCCCACAAGTGCGACCAACTGGCGTGGTTCGACGTGGACGACCTGCCTGGCAACGTGATCCCCTACGTGCGCCGGGCGCTCGACAATTACCGGCAGGGAAAGTGGTTCGACAGTTTCGGATGGCCGCACGTCGAGACGGACGAGCAAACGCACAAGGAGGTTGCAAGATGAGAGATGATCAGGCACAGAGAGTCTGGAGCATAGAGACCGGCGTGCCGCTCCAGGCAGTCGTGGATGACCCGGCATGTCCGCCGCTCCTGCGCCAGGCGCTCACCGGTGTGCTCTCCTGGCAGGCGCGTAACGAGACCCCGCTGTGGCGCACGTTGGCCGCGCCGCGCCTCGCGCCG
>DATKWP010000320.1:0-13343 GCA_035529535.1 Anaerolineae bacterium
GCTTTCCCCGGTGAGACGATCGAGATGGCGGTGCGCATCACCAACCGCAAACTCCTGCCGTTGAGTTGGCTGGAAGTCAGCGACGAGATCCCCATGGCCATGCCGCTGACGAGAGGTGCGCTCATGCCGACCCACGTCCCCCAGATTGGCACGCTCAACAACGTGCTTTCCTTACGTTGGTACGAGCGGGTCAGCCGGCACTATGCATTGGAGTGTACCGGGCGGGGAGTGCACAGGTTGGGGCCGGTCCATTTGAGGTCGGGTGACTTGTTTACGCTGTTCGAAGCGCAGGAGACGGTTTCGTCGAGCGATCAGGTGATCGTCTATCCGCGCATCTGGCCGCTGGAAGACCTGGGGCTGCCCGCCAAGGAGCCGTTCGGCGAGCGAAAGGCCCATCGCCGTCTTTTGGAGGACCCTCTACGTACGGTGGGCATCCGCGACTATCATCCTGAAGACAGCCTGCGCTACGTGCACTGGAAAGCCACAGCACATCGGGGCCAGTTGCAGGTGCGGGTTTTCGAGCCTACGGAGGCGATCAACATGGTCGTCCTGTTGAACGTCTCCACGTTTGAGCACAATTGGGAGGGCGTGATTCCGGATCTGTTCGAGCGTACGATCAGTGTGGGAGGGTCCATCGCCACCTGGGCTGTGGGGCAGAGATATAAGGTGGGCTTGGTAGCCAATGGCTGCATGCCGCTGTCCGATCAGCCGATCCGGGTGCCGCCGGGGCGTTCGCCGGGCCAATTAACCGCCATTTTGGAAGCGCTGGCGAACGTCACCAGTTTCGCCACCACGTCCATGCAGGAATTGCTGTACCGGGAGAGCCCTCGCCTCCCGTGGGGGGCTACGCTGGTGGTGGTGACGGCGGTCGTCTCTGAGGGATTGGCTGTGGCGGTCCTGCATCTGCAGGATGCCGGACGGCGCATGGCGCTGGTCTCACTGGCCGAGCAACCGCCACCGCAACTGCCTGGAGTCCCGGCCTTTCACCTGCCGCCCTCGACGCCAACCTTTCAGCGCCTGGGCCGAGGAGCGGAAGATTGCCTGGCGGCACTGCGAGCCGCCGGATTGGCCGTGCGGGGGGTGCGCAGTGGATAGACTACGCGTCCAGGTCCGTTACGAGTTGGTGTTCCTGGCATTGGGGACGATGGACGTGTGTATCGTCACGCCGCTCATTGCCGCGTTGCTTTCCACGATCATCCCGGTTCGGCCATTGCCGGTCACGGCGGTCTTTCTCGGTGCTGTGCTGGCGGTAAATTACCTGGCTCGCTTGACCTGGCGGTTGCCCGTACGTCCCGCGTTTCGTTCTGGGCTGTTGGGACTGGGGATGTTGGCCAGTGGGTTGGTGGTCATCCACCGGTTGTTTCACGCACAAACACACCTGTTGGACTCGGCATGGCTCGTGGACATATTCGCCAGCCTGCGGGAGGGTAGCACGTCCCGCGAAGTGCCCCTGTTCCTGTTGGTGATTTTCCTGTGGTGGCGGGGGCTTGTGCTGGCCCAACGCCGGCTCACCAGCGAGAGCGTGGCCTTTCGCTTTCGGCTGGGCCTGGTGATGATCGCGGTGACCACGATGTTGGGCGGCACCATGCTGGCCTGGCCGTATCATCGCTTCGTGTTTCTGTTCTTCTTCGCCAGCCTGTTAGGAATTGCACTGGCGCGGGCGGAGGAGGTGGGGCAACAGTATGGGGGCAGCCAGTCCCCGTTCGGGTTCAGTTGGCTGGCCACGTTGGTGGCGGCAGGCCTGGCTGTCCTGCTGCTGGCCGGTGGGGTGGCAGTCCTGTTGACGGGTGACAATATCGGTATGCTTTTGGTACCGGTACTGCAGGTGCTGAACATCGTACTGTATGGTATGGTATATGTGGCGGCCTGGATTGCGCAGATTCTGATCGCTCCTCTGATGGCCCTGTTTGGGCAGTACGAACTCGGCCGTTTGTTCGAGGAACTAGCGCGCCAGATGACGCCGGCCGAACCATCTGAAGTGCAAGGGCAGGGCCAGGTGTCCCCTTTTACAGCCGAGCAACTGGCGGTGGCCAAGGCGATCGGCATCATCGGCGGGGTGCTGCTCCTGTTGCTGCTGGTGGCGATTTCTCTGCGCCGGTTGCGTGCGCGGGAGGGGTGGCAGCGGGACGAAGAGCGTGAGTCGGTGTGGGAGGGGGCCCACTTGCGCCGTGGCTTGCGTGACCTGTTGCGCCGTGGGCGCCGCCGGCTGGATGAGGCGGCTGCTATGCTGAGAGGTTCCCGCCTGGGCCGGCTCTTGACCGCGATGACCATCCGCCGCATCTATGCCCACCTGGGCACGTTGGCTGAGGAGCGAGGGTATCCTCGCGCGCCCTATGAGACCCCTTACGAGTATCTGCCGACGTTGGAGCAAGCCTTCCCTGATGGTCATAAGGAGGTGGGACGTATCACCGGCGCCTACGTGGCCGTGCACTATGGGGAAGTGCCCGAGCAGCCGGAGGAACTGGCTGCGGTGCAGGCTGCGTGGGAGCGTATCCGTGAGGGCATGCGGAGCGGATAACAGGGTCTGCAGCGCCAGAGCGATGTGCCAGCGGGGGTCAGAGGGTGGTGATGCGGGTGCCGCTGGGCAGAGAGGGGTCGAGGAGGGCGCGGGCCAGCAGTCCGGGCTCGGTGCCGGTGAGGATGTGCGCGGAGGTCGCCGGGTGACGCTGCACCAGCGCGAGCATGCACGCCACCTTGTCTGCCATGCCCCCCGTCACGTCTACACCTGCCGAGCCAGCGAGCGTGCTTCCCAAGGTGGGTAGATCGGCGGGCGTGATGTGGGGGATGATGGCGCCGCCAGGACCCAGCACGCCGGGCACTGCCCCCAGGAGCAGAACGTGGGTAGGCTGAAGTTCATCGGCCAGGTAAAGGAAGATGTCCTCCGTGGAGATGATGGTGCCGCCTCGCACGTCGTCGAGGGCGACGTCACCGTAGACCAGCGGCACGAGGCCCTGGGCCAGGGCCGTATGGATGGGGAATGTGTCCAGGGCCTGCAACGTGCCGTCGTGACAGCGTGCGGAGGCGGAGGGCTGGACGCTAAATACCGGCACACCCGCCTCGAGGAAGGCGTCGGTGACAATGCGGTTGAGGCGGGCGGCGGCGGCTGCCACCTCGGCATAGCCGCGCCATTGGTCAGGCGTGCGTACGCCTTGCCGGGTGCCGTGGGGGTGGGCGGCCCAATGGCCGAAGGAGCCGGAGCCGTGGCCGATGAGCAGTCTCAGCCAGCCGGCCGCATTGAGTGCCTGGCGCACTTCACCGGCCAAACGGGCGATGGTGGCGGGCCGGGGGGTGTAGGGGTGGGTTTTGTCGGTGATCAGGGAGCCGCCGAGTTTGAGGAATACAACAACGGATTGAGAAAGGAACGGATGGGAAAGAAACGGAATGGAAGGATTTTTCTGAACCATGGGCAGACAGGGTTACATCGCGATTCGTACGGGCTGGATCTGCAGATGGGTGTCGTGGAAGTTGGCCAATAGGCCCAGTTGGAGGCCGAGGGTCTGCAGATGGCGCTTCAGGCGTTGCTGATGTGCTTCGGTTATGGATTGCAGAGCGAACGCGGCGATGGCGATGTGGTCTTCGGCGGCGATGAGGCGGCATTCGTCCTGGCCTAGGTGGTGGCCGTGAAACTCGACCGGCAGGTGGGTGTGGTAGCCGTAGGACATGCGTCGCCGTCGCAGTTCGACCATGGTGGCGCGGCGGTAGACTTGGTGCAGGAAGCCAGGGCCAAGTGTGAAATGGACGCGGTGGAGCGCCTCATATAAAGCGGTGCTGAGGTCGGGGTAGAGCATGTCTGGCTCGAGGGCTTGTGGTTCCCACACGAACTCAGGCTGACGTTCTCGCAGGAAGTTGGGTAGTCGCTCGACTTCCAGGGATGGCGCGCCGAAGTTGGCGACCAGCGCCAGGTCTGCGTCTGTGACTTTGAGATAGGAGAGGGCCTGTGCCTTGTGGAGTGGGGTGATGGCCGATGCCACCTTAAGCTCCAGGATGACCTTCAGTCCATCTATGCAGAAGTCGGGACTATACAGCCCCACTCGTTCTCCCTCGTAGATGACCTCCAAGTTCCGCTGTGCTTCGAACGGGATGCGGGCCTCCTGGAGGCCGATCTCAACTGCGTCCTGGTAGAAGTGCTCCTGCAGTCCAGGCTTCAGTTCACGGTGCACAGCCATGAGTACTCCACGGACGCTATAGGTTAGCTCCTCGTGAATCAGCTTGCTCACCCTTTCCTACTCCGTTCCTTTCCTAATCCGTTGTAGTAACCTGTGTGGCAATCACCCGCGCCGCCCCTGCCTCCTCCAATGCCTCCGCCACCTGATCTACCAAGTCGTCCTCCACCAGGGCGATCATGTTCCCCCCGCGGCCAGCACCGGAGAGTTTGGCTCCCAGAGCACCGGCGAAGCGAGCTGCCTCTACCAGGTCGTCCAGTTTGTGCGACGAGACTCCCAGTTCGATCAGCAGTTCGTGGTTGTCGTCCATCAGCGGTCCCAGCACGTCAACGTCTCCAGATTCGATGGCCCGGCGGGCCTCGATCACGACGTCGCCGATCTGGTCGAATAGGGCGTCGTAGCGGGCCGGGTTGCGCTGCCGGCCGCGTTGTACGCGCTCGACGGCCTGCCTGGTGGAGCTACGGGTGCCCGTGTCGCCGATCAGCAGGGTGAAGGGGGTGCGGACGGACAGTCGCTCGACGGTACAGCCGCGCACAAAGTAGACCGGCTGGGCGTAGGCGACGACGGTGTTATCAACCCCGCTGGGGGTGCCGTGGTGGATCTTTTCGACCTCGAAGACGAGCGCGCTGACCTGGGCGGGGTCGAGCCGGCGGCCCAGGAAGGCAGCCAGGGCGCGGGCGAGCGCAGTGGAGACGGCGGTGCCGCTACCCAATCCACTGGCAATGGGGATGGTGGAGGTGACGGTGAGGGTGGCGTCCGGTTCGGGGTTGGAGAGATGGGCCAGTGCCAGCCGGGCTGCGGCGGCCAGCGGTTCATCCTCTGGCGCTGCAGACAGCGACGAGCGTGTCCCCAGGTCGGGAGCGACTAACGTCAGGCCGCTGCCGGGTGGAGCAGGCGCGATGGTGACAGTGGCCTGTACCTGGGTGACGGGCACGGCGATAGCAGGTTGGCCGTAGACGACGGCGTGCTCGCCGAAGATGATGACCTTGCCTGGGGCAGATGCAGTGTGTACAGAAGTTGTCGTATTCATGATCTGAAGACATACATCACGATGATGACGCTGAGGCCCCAGAGAACGACCGTGGCCTGCAGCGGCCGGTCGGAGAGTGCGATTTCTTCAGGGGCACCCCCCATCCCCTTGACGTGAATCAGGTAGAGGTAGCGGAAGATGCCGTACAGGACGAAAGGAAGGGTCAGCATCATGGTGTGGTTGGGGGGCAGGTTGGGCGCGGAGAAGGTGTACAGCGCGTAGGCCAGCAGGGTGGACGCAGTGACGATGCTGATAATGTGGTCCAGGAGTGGCAGGTTATAGTCCTGCAGACTCTGGCGGTGCATGTTGGCGTTTTCTTTCAGCAACACCAGTTCGTGACGGCGCTTGCCAAAGCCGATCAGCAACGCCAGGAGCATCATGCAGATATAGAGCCAGGGGGAGAAGCGCTCTGCCTTGACCAACGGCACGCCAGCGGCCACGCGCAGAATGAAGCCACTGGCCACAAGCATCACGTCAACAATAACGATGTTTTTGAGCCAGAAGGAGTAGGCCAACTGGATCAACAGGTAACCGGTCAAAATGCCACCGAAGATCGGGTCCAGCAGAAAGCCCAACGGCAATCCAACCAGGGGCATGACGACGGCGGCGGCCAGGGCCACGTGGGTGCTCAGTTGTCCACTGGGTAAGGGGCGCTTACGCTTTTCGGGATGTTGGCGGTCCTGTTCGATGTCGGCCAGGTCGTTGACGATGTAGACCGCCCCCGATATCAGGCACAAGAGCACAAATCCGGCCATGGTCTTGGCCAGATAGTACAGATTGAAGAGCTTTACATCGAAGGTCAGCGGAGCGAAGATGAAGACGTTCTTGACCCATTGCTTGGGCCGCATGGTTTTGATCAAGCTGGTGAACACGATTCTTGTTAGCCTCCAGGCGAATGTATGGCGGCGGCCAGGGCCACGATGATAGGTGAGCCGCAATCTGTGGAATGATACCAAAGATGGGCGATTTCGGCAAACCGCGGCGAATGCGGATTGCGAATAGCGAACCTTGCTTTTGCGGCGCTCTTGGGGTATGATTGTGACGAGATGACGAAGAGACAGGCGAAGAGGCGATTGGATCTCCTGTTGGTCGAGCGGGGGCTGGCGGAGAGCCGCGCGCAGGCTCAGCGGTTGATCCGTGCCGGGCAGGTGCGCCTGTCTGGCCAGGTGGCCGACAAGCCCGGTGTCCCGGTGGCGGTGGATGCTGAGGTGGCTTTGCAGTCCCGCCCACGCTTCGCCAGCCGTGGAGGCGAGAAACTGGAGGCGGCGGTGGTGCGCTTTGGACTGGACGTGGCCGGGTTGGTGGCGGCCGACGTGGGGGCATCCACCGGTGGCTTTACCGATTGCCTGTTGCAGCACGGCGCGCGTCGCGTATACGCCATTGACGTAGGATATGGACAATTGGACTGGCGGCTGCGGAACGATCCCCGGGTGGTGGTGCTGGAGCGTACCAATGCACGCTACCTGGAGCGTTTGCCGGAGCCGGTGGACCTGGTGACGGCTGACGTGTCGTTTATCTCGTTGGAGTTGATTCTGCCGGTAGCGGTAAGGTGGTTGGTGGGGGCGGAGGAAACGGAGGGAAGGGGGGGGAGGGGAGGGCAGGTGGTGGTGGCGCTGATTAAGCCACAGTTCGAGGCAGGGCGGGAGGAGGTCGGGAGGAGTGGGGTAGTGCGCGACGCAGAGGTGCACCGGCGGGTGCTGGAACGAGTGCTGAGTTTCGTGGCCGGGTTGGGCCTGGGACTGCGTGGGTTGATGCCCTCTCCGCTGCTGGGTCCAGCCGGGAACGTCGAGTTTCTGGGGTGGTGGGAGTCAGGGGTTGATGGAGCGGGTGAGTACACCCGTGAGTTGGATGGAAAAGTCGCGATTGCCGCCTGTATGGCGGAGGTGGAGGCTGGACGATGAGTGCGGATGCGAGTGTGGGTGACGTGGAAATCCGGTTGCAGCGCCTGGGGAGGATGCTGGAGATCAGCCGTGACCTGACCTCGACGAGCACATTGGAGCCCTTGCTGAGGAAGATCGTCGCGGTAGCGGCGGAGTTGACTGACAGCGTGGGGGCTTCCATTCTGCTGCAGGATCCCCGCACGGGCGAGTTGCGTTTCCGTACGGCCATCGGTGCTCCGCAACTGATGGACATCCCGGTGCCGATCGAAGGGTCTATCGCTGGGGCGGTGCTGACGTCGAAAGAGCCATTGATCGTCGCCAATGCGCAGGCCGATCCCCGCCACTATGGGGAGGTCGGCCAGCAGATTGGGCAGGAGGTCCGTTCGTTGCTGGCGGTGCCGTTGCGGATCAAGGAGCGCTGCATCGGCGTGCTGGAAGCGGTAAACAAGCGCGATGGCCAGGAGTTCTCCCAGGAAGACGTGGAGACACTGATGACGCTGGCGGCCCAGGCGGCGGTGGCCATCGAGAACGCGCGGCTGGTGGACGTGCTGCAGAAAGCGAACGAGCGGCTGGGGCAATTGGACCGGCTGAAGTCGGATTTCATCGCCATCGCTTCGCACGAACTGCGCACGCCGCTGAGTTTGATCTTGCTCTACGCCACCGTGTTGCGGCAAAAGTTTGGCAGCGCAGCCGATACACAGTTGGATGCGGTGCAGCGGGCCGCCATGCGGCTCAAGAACATCATTGACACCATGCTGAACCTGCGCTACCTGGAGACCGGGCAGATGGAGTTGAGCCCGACCCGCTTCGACCTGCGGAGCGAGGTGGAGGGGGCGTGCGAAGATTACGAGGCGCTGGCGGAGACTGGTGGAGTGGTGCTGAAGGCTGACCTGCCGGACCAGCCAGTGTCCATCTACGCGGACCGGGAGAAGGTGCGGGTGGCATTGGACAACCTGATTGCCAACTCGGTCAAGTTTACGCCGCCGGCCGGGCAGGTGCAGGTGACGGTGCGCAGGCGAGGCGACGAGGTGGAGGTGGTGGTGGCCGATACCGGCGTGGGGATTCCGCCCCAGGAACTGGAGCGGGTCTTTGACCGTTTCTACCAGGTCGAGAGCCACATGACGCGCCGCCACGGCGGGATGGGACTGGGTCTTTCCATTGTCAAGGGCATGGTGGAGTTGCACGGCGGGCGGGTGTGGGCCGAAAGTGAGGTGGGGCGGGGGAGCCGCTTTACGGTGGTGGTGCCAGCGAAAGTGGCTCCTGCGGCGCTGGTGGTTGGCTCTTGACAACTCACCTGGGCCTGTTAGAATGAGAGATGAACGGTGAAAGAGGTTCGAGAGGACAAGGTTGGTGGATCAATCCCAGATTCGTGATTTCTGTATCATTGCCCACATTGACCACGGCAAGTCCACGTTGGCCGACCGGCTGCTGGAGTTGACCGGCACGATTCCCGCGCGCCAGATGGTCGAGCAGGTGCTCGACTCGATGGACCTGGAGCGAGAGAAGGGGGTGACGATCAAGGCCTCGGCGGTGCGGATGCACTATGACGCCGCCGATGGGCAGGCGTATGAGTTGAACCTGATTGATACGCCCGGCCACGTGGATTTCGCCTACGAGGTCAGCCGCGCACTGGCGGCTTGCGAGGGAGCGCTGCTGGTCGTGGACGCCACGCAGGGGGTCGAGGCCCAGACGCTGGCCAACCTCTACCTGGCGCTGGATGCTGACCTGGAGGTCATTCCCATCGTGAACAAGATTGACCTGGTCTCGGCGCGGCCCGACGAGGTGGTGTTGGAGGTGGCCGACCTGCTGGGTGTCGAGGCCGACGAGGTATTGCGCATATCGGCCAAGGAGGGGTGGGGAGGTGGGGACGTGTTGGAGGCAGTGGTAAAGCGGCTGCCACCGCCCCGCGGGCAGGCCGACGCACCGTTGCGGGCGCTGATCTTTGATTCGCACTACGATCCCTACAAGGGAGTGGTCGCCTACGTGCGGGTGGTGGATGGACTGCTGGCACAGGGGGAGCCACTGCTGTTGATGGCCACCGGCGCGACGACGGAACCGGTGGAGGTGGGCACGTTCACGCCAGGCATGATGCCGGCGGAGCGGTTGAACACGGGAGGGGTCGGGTACGTCGCGACGGGGCTCAAGACGGTGCGGGAGTGCCACGTGGGCGACACGCTGACCAGTGCGGCGCGCCCGGCCTCGCAGTCACTGCCTGGTTACCGGTCGGTCAAGCCGATGGTCTTTGCCGGCCTGTATCCGGTCGAGAGCGAGGATTACAGCGCGCTGCGCGATGCGCTGGAGAAACTGCAGTTGAACGATGCGGCGCTGGTCTTCGAGCCAGAGACTTCCCAGGCGCTGCAGTTCGGTTTCCGGTGCGGTTTCCTGGGCCTGTTCCACATGGAGATCGTGCAGGAGCGGCTGGAGCGGGAGTACGGGCTCGACCTGATCGCGACGGCCCCCAGCGTGGCTTACCAGGTCGTCACCCACGGTGGCCAGGTCACCGAGGTGGCCAGCCCGGCGGATTTGCCGGACGCCGGCACGATCGAGGAGGTCCGGGAGCCGTGGATGCGCATCCAGGTCTTTACACCGGCGGAGTACATCGGGCCGGTGATGGAACTGGCGACGCGACGGCGGGGGGTGTATCGCACGACCGAATATCTGGACAGCGCGGATGGGGGGGTGATGGGGCCGATGAGTACATCGGACATCCCTCACGTCCGTCGGCGTGTGGTGTTGACGTACGAGATGCCGCTGGCGGAGATGATCGTGGGCATGCACGACCGGCTCAAGTCAGCGACGCGGGGGTATGCCTCGCTGGATTATGTGTTCCTGGACTACCGGCCGGGCGACCTGGTGCGTATGGACATTCTGGTGAACAAGGAACCGGTGGATGCGATGGCGTTGATCGTGCACCGTGACCAGGCCTACGAGAAGGGCTCGGCGTTGGTGCGCAAGATGAAAGAGGTCATCCCCCGGCAATTGTTCAAGGTGCCGATTCAGGCGGCGATCGGGGCCAAGATCATTGCCCGCTCCACGGTGAGCGAGTTGCGCAAAGACGTGCTGGCCAAGTGCTACGGTGGCGACGTCACGCGCAAGCGCAAGTTGCTGGAGAAGCAGAAGGCGGGCAAGAAGCGGCTCAAGCAGTTCGGGACGGTGGTCATCCCGCAGGATGCGTTCCTGGCGATACTGAGGCTGGACGAGGATTGAAGGCGGGATGCTTCGCTCCGCTCCGGGTGTACTCACCCGCAATGACAGGCCAGACTGAGCAGCGGGCCGCGTACCCCTGGCCCTTCTTCGCCGCGATTGCGGCCACGTTGTTCCTATTCCTCGGTTTCCAGGCGCTTTTCTCCACGCTTCCCCTGTACGTGATCGCCATTGGCGGCTCCCCGGCCGACAACGGCCTGGCGACGTGGGTGTTTGCCCTGGCGGCGCTGCTCGCCCGCCCACTGGCGGGGATGTTGTCTGACCGGTGCGGGCACAAGCCGGTGCTGGTGGTCGGGGCGATCCTGTTTGGTGGTGGGCCACTCTTGTACGGGTTGGCCCACCCTGTTTTCCCTTTCGTCCTTCCGGTGAGCGGGGGGATGGGGTGGCTGCTGGGGGCGCGGGCGGTGCACGGGGTGGGGATGGCGCTGTTCTCGACCGCGTACCAGGCGTTCATCGCCGACCTCGTTCCGCCGGAACGTTGCGGGGAGGGGCTGGGGCTGGCCAACGCCGCCTCGATGGTGACGATGGTGGTGGCGCCCTTGTTTGGGGAGTGGCTGGCGCGGGGGTTTGGCTTCGGGGTGCTGTTCCTGGCGCTCGGCGGGGTGGGTGGGCTGGGGGTGCTGGCCACGCTGGCGCTGCCAGGGCGGCGAAGTGGCCGAGGCGGGGCTGCCCCACAGGCACTCCCGGCGTGGGAGAACCTGGGGCGGGCGCTGCGGGAGCCTGGTGTACGGGCCGGTGCGCTGGGGATGGCACTTCTGGGCGTGCCCTTTGGCGCGTTCATCGTCTTCTTGCCGCTGCTGGGGGCGGCGCGGGGGTTGAGTGGGACCGGGTGGGTGTTTGCTGCCTACGCGCTGGCCGCTTCGCTGACGCAGCCGGCCGCTGGGCGGATCGCCGACCGCTGGGGGGCAGGGAGGACGGCCTGGGTGGGGCTGGCGCTGGCCGGACTGGCGATGGCCGGGTTGGCAGCGGCCGGTGGCCAGTGGGCACTCATCGGAGTGGCCGTGCTGTTCGGGGTGGGGTATGGGGCAGCGCGGGCCGGGCTGGACGTGTGCGTGCAGGGGGGCCTGGAGTCGTCATTGCGGGCGAGCGGAGCGGCGATCCAGTACACGGCCCACGACCTGCTGATCGGCCTGGGCAGTTGGGGGTTGGGCTGGTGGGCGGGCGTGGCGGGCTACGGCGCGATGTATGGGATGGTCAGCGGGATCACACTTCTGGGATTGGCAGGAGGGCTGACGACAGGCAGGTTCCTGTATCGGCGTGCCCCACGGCGTCCAGCGTGATCACGAGGCCGCTGGTGAAGGTGCGCCTGGCTAATCTCAGTGTCTCAGGTAAGGGATCTCCAGCAGCCCGCATGGAAGCGATGAGGGCACTTGCCACGCCTGGGGCAAGATCCAGGACTTCCTCGACGGTATCTCCAACGACGATCAAGTTGGGGAGATCAGAACTGGTCGCCATATAGCGATAGTCACTGCCGTCGTCTAGTTCCTCAACCTCGATCTGTAGATCGTACAGCACTTCCTGTGCCATTTCTGTACCTCCTCCACTCCTGCCAGATCCCATTATATCACTCTGTGCCTTTCACACAATTCTCAAGGTTCAGGTTCGCGGTGTGCTGGTGAGGGCACCCGGAATAGGTCGCTGGGAGTGACGATCCAGTCCACGCACTGGTCGTGCTTGCTGCAGGGGAGCACGTCGGCCAGGCATTCGTCGTAGGTGACGCCGACGCGCAGGGCGGGAGTGGTGGGCAGGAACCGGTCGTAGTACCCGCCGCCGAATCCCAGCCGTCCTCCCTGCCGGTCGAACGCCACTCCCGGCACGAGCACCAGGTCGAGCGTGGCGGGGTCTATGACCGGCAGGTCGGGGGCCGGTTCGAGCATGCCGAAGCGGTGGCGGACCAGGCGGGCCGGGTCGTAGGGGTGGACGATCAGGCGGCGCCCTTCGATGCGAGGGACGGCCCAGCGGGCGTGAGGGAGGAGGTCGAAGAGGAGCGCCAGGTCGGGTTCGTTGCGGAAGGCGAGGTAGGTGAAGATGGAGATTGGAGAACTGTCATTCTGAGCGCAGCGAAGAATCTCTTGGAGATTGGAGGTTGACGAAAGCCAGGCAGCCAGGCGGTGGCAGAGGGCGGCAGAGGCGGCGGTGACCTGGCCGGGGG
Source organism: Anaerolineae bacterium (assembly GCA_035529535.1). Taxonomy (GTDB): domain Bacteria; phylum Chloroflexota; class Anaerolineae; order B4-G1; family B4-G1; genus DATKWP01. The sequence goes on from DATKWP010000320.1 coordinate 12,430, forward strand.
GCAGGCATTCGCGCAGGGAACAGAAGTGTTGGCGGAGTTCGGGTTTGTTCATCACTAGAGATTAGAGACTGTCATTCTGAGCGCATACATCGGTGTACTCACCCGGTGTACTCACCCGCAGAATCTGTTGATTATCTGATGGGTATGCGGCGGCCGGTGGCGCTGCGGTGGGCGTGGCCAAAGTCGCGCAGGCCGTCCAGCTGCTCGACGTCGAACACCGGCCCGTCCTGGCAGACCAGGTATCCATCGAGGGCGCACTGCCCGCACAGGCCAAAGCCGCACTTCATGTACCGCTCCAGGCTCAGTTGGCCGGGGATGGCGTACTCGTGGCACAGGTGGTGGATGGCGGCGAGCATAGGTTCGGGGCCACACGCATAGATTGCGCCCGTGAGTACACGGGAATGCGGTAATGCGGCGGATGGGATACATCCGGTTGCGGAATGCGGATTGGAGCCTGGAGCTTGGAGGTTGGGGTCCAAGGTTTGGGTGAGGGCATCGGTGACGTTGCCGCGGCAGCCCAGGGAGCCGTCGTCGGTGGCGAGGAGGAGGTCTACGCCCAGGGCGCGGAACTGTTCGACGTAGGGCAGGTCGAGGGCGTTGCGAGCGCCGAGGGCGACGATGGTGGGGACGTGGTGCTCGACGGCGCGGGTGGCGAGGAAGTAGAGTGGCGCGACGCCGCAGCCCCCGCTGACCAGGAGGGCCGGGCGGTCCTTGCGTAGTGAGAAGCCGTGCCCGTAGGGGCCGCGCCAACCGACGCGGTCGCCGACTTTACGCTCGTGGAGGGCGGTGGAAAATGGCCCGACGCGGGCGACGGTCAGCGTGAGTGGGGCGGGGCAGGCGATAGACATGGGTTTTTCGTCCACGCCGGGGAGCCAGAGCATGACGAACTGGCCCGGCTCGGCGTCCGGGATTTC
>DATKWP010000321.1:0-13363 GCA_035529535.1 Anaerolineae bacterium
GGCGCCCTCGGACAGGGGTGTTCTGGTTCAACGTGGCCGTGCCGCGCGTGCCTGAGGAATAGACCCCCGGCCTGATCAATCCGCGGTCTTCGCCCCGCGGGCATAGTTCCGTACTTCCAGGTAGATCACCCTCGGCTCAAAATCTGCCGTCACGAAGGCGTAATAGTCCTGGTAACTGAAGGTCGAGGCGGGATAGCGGAAAGCCCACATGGTCACGCACCGGCACCACGGCCAGTGCTGGCGGGCCCACTCGTACGCCCCGATCGTGTACGCGATGCGCTGCGCAGGGCGGACGGCGTTGGCCCAGCGCGGGTGGTCGTTCCAGCCCGCTTCGGTCACGTAGACCGGCTTGTCCCCGTCGCCGTGGGCGACCAGGACCTGATACAGCAGTTCGATGCGGCGGAAGTTGATCGTATCGGGGGCCGGGGGGGCCTCCGGTGGGGACTTTAATCCATAGGCGTGGACGGCCAGCGCGTCAAAGTAGGGTGCAGCGCCGGCCTGGACCATGCGCTCCAGGTAGGCCAGGTCGCTCAAGCCCGCCGCGCTCCCTTCCGGCTCCAGCGTGGGGGCCAGCGCGCCCGCCAGCACGACCACGTCGGGGTTGGCCTGGTGGGCGCGGGGGTAGACCGTCCGCAGCAGTTCGACGTACCCTGCGGGATCCACCGGCCGGTAGCCCCACTCGAAACTGAGGTTGGGTTCGTTCCACACGATGACGTGGTCCACGCGCCCCCGGTAACGCGCGACGAAGGCGGCCACGAAATTGGCAAAGTCGGCGTAGTGCTCGGCGTCCAGGTAGGTGAGAGTGGTCTCTTGCTCTGCGGGCTTGGGGCGTGCCCACGCCGGCACCCAGCCCAGCCGGGCGATCAGGGTCAGCCCCTGGTGCTCGGCGTGCTCGACCACCAGGTCGCTGTGGTCCCAGGTGAACTCGCCCTCCTCAGGCTCGATGTAGGGCCAGGGGAAGTATTCGACGACCCAGGGGGCCCCCATCTCGCGCACCATCTGCAGCGTGTGCTGGATCTTCCATTCCTCCACTTCGTCGGTGAGGCGGGTATGGACGCCGACGATGGGGTTCGTAGTCACCACCTGCTGGGATGGGCCGAGGGGGATCTCGACGGGGGTAGGTCCGGCGGCCCACAGGATGAGGAGTATCAGCGCTGCCAGGATCAGGTGGGCTGGCCGGATGCGGTGTAGGAGGCGGGTGAATGAGCAAATGAGGAAACGGGACCAATACCTCAAGTGTGGCTCCAAGGGCTCGTAGTCAATTCCTGGAAGCCAACGGCCCGGCTGATCAGACCGGGCCGTTGTGCTCTGGATCCTTGTTGGCTCCTCGGGTAGGACTCGAACCTACAACCAACCGGTTAACAGCCGGCCGCTCTGCCAATTGAGCTACCGAGGAGTGTTTTAACATTTATATTATACATCTGATAGGCCACATCGTCAAATCTAACTTGACTGGTTTGCGCAGCGAGGCAGATTGGTATATATTGGTATACATGATCAGCGGAGATGTAGAACAGTGGAAGTTGGAACACGCAATCCGGCTGTATCGCGAGGGCCAGATCACCAAGGCTCGAGCGGCCGAAATCGCCGGTGTGCCGCTCTACGATATGCACGACATCATTCGTCAGAGGGGGATCCCTCTGCACTATAGCCTGGATGAGAGCAGAGAAGACATGCGGTTGATCCTGGAGCGAGCAGGACTGGATCCACAGGCGATAGGGTAGCGCGCGATGCACCAGGCCAGAAAAGGAGCGGGGGTGAAACCAGCCCAGACCGTACTGCGTTTGCCGCACGGCCAGTTGCCCTTGCCGGCCTTCTTGCCCGATGCTACGCTGGGCGTCGTCCGTTCCGTGGACTCGCTGGACCTGGTGCGCTGCGAGGTCCAGGCCGTGGTTATGAACACCTTCCACTTGATGCAGCACCCTGGCTCCTCTACCATCCGGGCCTTGGGGGGCCTGCACCGCATGTGCGGCTGGCAGCGCCCCATCGTGACCGACTCGGGCGGCTTCCAGGCCTATTCGTTGATCCGGCAGAACCTCAAATACGGCCAACTGACCGACAAGGGCATCCGTTTCAAGGCAGAAGGATCCGGCCGCACGTTCAATCTCTCGCCGGAAAAGACGGTTCAACTCCAACTGGCCTACGGGGCCGACGTGATCTTTTGCCTCGACGATTGCACCCATGTGGACGACCCGTTCGAGACCCAGGTGGAGTCAGTCCAGCGAACGATTGCCTGGGCACGTCGCGGCAAGGAAGAGTTCCGGCGCATCGTGGATCAACGGGCCATCCCGCCGGACCAGTGCCCCCTGCTCTTTGCCGTGATTCAGGGCGGGGGTTCGCGCGAGTTGCGCCAGCGCTGTGCCGAAGCACTGTTGGAAATCGGGTTCGACGGGTTTGGCTATGGCGGCTGGCCGCTGGACCGCCAGGGCAACCTGCTGGTGGACGTGATTGCCTACACCCGCGAACTGGTGCCGGCCTTTCTTCCCCTGCACGGGCTGGGCATCGGCCATCCGGCCAGCATCGTCCGGTGCGTCCAGCTCGGGTACGCCCTGTTCGATAGCGCCATGCCCACCCGCGATGCCCGGCACGGCCGGCTCTATGCCTTCAACGTAGACCCGTCCCGCTCCGAGTTGGCAGGCGACTGGTTCTCCTACGTCTACGTCCAGGACAAGAAACACGTCAAGGCTACCCGGTCTGTCTCCCCCTTCTGCGACTGCCTGTGTTGTACCCGCTATTCGCTGGGCTATCTCCACCACCTGTTTGACGTGAACGATAGCCTGGGGCAGCGGTTGGCCACGCTCCACAACGTCCGGTTCATGGCCCAATTGATGGCCGGCCTGAGTTCAGGAACCAGGGGTGAAGGTTGGCCCGACTATGAGTGAGACAGAAACCCAACTTGATCAATTGGTGGTCGCCGTGCTGAAAAGCCCGAAATACCGGAACGTGTGCGAGGAACTGGTCAGGCACATCGGCCGGCGCGAGTTGGCCGTGCGCCGCAGCACGCGGGAAGCGCTCAAAGCCACCAAGAACAAGCTGCATCAGGTCGGCAGTGCTTACTTCGAGGCCAGGATAGACTACGCGCGGGCACTGGAGGAACTCGCGCAGGCCAGCGCTTTTGGAGATCGCGCTGTGTTGCGCCAGGTGTGCCAGAAATGGATGGCGAAGCACTCGTCCACTCAAGAGCGCATCGAGATCCTCGACCAGTTCTACGCCACGACGCTGGCTGGGATAGGGCCGCTGCGGGTCGTGCTGGACGTGGCCTGTGGCCTCAATCCGCTGTCCATCCCCTGGATGTCGCTGGATGAGGGTGCCACTTACTACGCGTACGACGTCTACACAGGTCTGGTCCGTTTCATCCAGGATGCTCTGCCCCTGCTCGGCGTCCAGGGCCAGGCGCAACCGTGTGACGTCATCCAATCTCCGCCCGGACAAGCGGCAGACCTGGCGTTGATCCTCAAGGCCATCCCCTGTCTCGAACAGGTGGACAAGACGGCCGGAGGCCGGCTGTTGGAAGCGATCCGCGCGCATCACCTGCTGGTTTCCTTCCCGGTGCACAGCCTGGGTGGGCGGAGCAAGGGCATGGTCGAGAACTATGAGGCCAGGTTCCGCGAATTGGTCCGGGGCCAGCCCTGGTCCATCCAGCGGTTCGAGTTTGCCACTGAACTGGCCTTCCTGATCACCAAGAGGGGCACCCAAGTGGCCCCCGGGGACGGGGGCCAGAGCAGAGTCAAAGGTGAGGGGCACCCAAAAGGTGAGGGAGCACCCAAGCGCTATGCCGATTGACGTGGAGCCAGAAATCGAGGCCATCGTCGCCTCCATCAAGGCCTCAAAAAAGTACCGGGATACCTACGAGGGGACGATCCGCGAACTGGCCAGGGCCGCAGCGAGTCGCCACAAGACGAGGAAAAAGATCGAGCAGGCGGTCCGCGAACGGTTGCACCACATCATGGCCCCCTACGTCGGCGATCCCGACTACGATGCGGGCGAGGCCGCCTTGAAGGCCGCCTTCCAATCCGGTAGCCCGCTGGCCGTCCGGGAGACCTGTGTGCACGTCCTGTCTGCCCACGTTTCCACCCGCGAGCGGTTGCCGATCCTCGACCGGTTCTACGGCGAGATATTCCGCGTGACCGGGAAACCGGGCGCCATTCTGGACGTGGCCTGTGCACTGAACCCGCTCACGTTCCCCTGGATGGGGCTGCCGGCCACCGTTCAGTATCACGCCTACGACATTCACGAGCGCAGGGTCCACTTTATCAACACGTACTTTTCGCTCCAGGGGCTATCCCCCCTGGCGAAAGTCCAGGACGTGGCGCTCCACTTCCCGGAGGAAACAGCCGACGTTGCCCTGTTCCTGAAGGAACTGCCTCGTTTCGAGCAGAACTATGGCCGGCTCGGCCTGGCCTTGCTTGAAGCGCTGCGGGTGCGCTACCTCGTCGTTTCGTTCCCGACGGTCAGTTTTCACGGTGGCCGCTCGCTGGCGGACCATTACCGCCGGTTCTTCGCCGGTCTAATCGCGGGGACAGGGTGGCCGGTGGTGGAGCTCGAGTTTGAGAGCGAATTGGTCTTCTGTGCCGACAAAGCGGACTCCCCCCAGCGCCGCCTGTTCGACGGGAAGCGCACCGGCCTGAAAGAGCCGGTGCTGGGAAGTGCCCCAGCGCCGCCTGTTCGACGGCGGCGCGGCAGGTAGGGTAAGATGCAGCGCTTCTTCGTTTCTCCCGGCGCATTCCAGGGCACGCAGGTGGTGCTGCGAGGCGACGTCGCGCACCAGATCAGTGCCGTGCTGCGCATGCGTGCGGGAGACACAATCGTCGTGTTGGACGATAGCGGCTGGGAGTTCGAGGTCAGGTTGACGCAGGTCGGGCGGACGGAGGCCAGCGGCGAAATCCTGGAGCGGCGGCCGGCCAGCGCAGAACCCCGCATCCGCCTGACGCTCTTCCAGAGCCTGCTCAAGCGGGACAACCTGGAGTGGGTGCTGCAGAAATGCACCGAGATCGGCGTCGCCGCATTCGTGCCTGTGATTTCGCAGCGGACGATCGTCAGCCACCCGCAGGGTGTCTCGGGTAGCAAGATCCAGCGCTGGCGACGGATCGTCGTCGAAGCCGCCGAGCAATCTCGCCGGGGGCGGTTGCCGGTCGTGCACCCGGTGGTCAGGTTCGAGCAGGCCGTGGCCGGGATGGGGGGATTCGACCTGTCCCTGATCCCGTGGGAGGAGGAGAAGGACGCTGGCCTGCGCGCTACTCTGGTTGCGGCGAAGGAGGAGCAGCGTGGCCCGCTTTCGGTTGCCTTGTTCGTCGGGCCTGAAGGGGGTTTTGCCGGGGATGAGGTTGCGCTGGCCAAAGCCCACGGTGCGCTACCCGTCACGTTGGGGCCGCGCATCCTCCGCGCGGAGACGGCGGCCGTGGTGGCGGTCTCCCTCATCCTGTACGAGTGCGGTGAACTGGAGTAAGGATGTTGTACCTGGTTTCCACACCCATCGGCAATCTGTCCGACATCACCCTGCGCGCGCTGGAAGTCTTGCGCCAGGTGGATCTCGTGGCCAGCGAGGACACGCGCAAGACCGGCCTGCTGCTCAAGCACTTTGGCATCAAAAAGCCCCAGGTCTCCTTCCACGAGTACAACGAAGAGCAGGCGGGGTATGAGATCATGCGGCACATCGCGGAGGGCAAGTCGGTCGCCCTGGTCTCCAACGCCGGCACCCCTGGCATCTCCGATCCGGGCTTCTCGCTGGTCCAGCGGGCCATTCGGGCTGGCGTGCCGGTGACCATGATCCCAGGCCCCACCGCCTTCGTTATGGCCCTGGTCCTCTCGGGACTGCCTGCACACTCCTTTATCTTTCGGGGTTTCCCGCCCCGCAAGTCCGGCAAGCGGCGCCGCTTTCTGGAGGAGGACAAAGACTCCCCCTACACGCTCATCTTCTACGAGAGCCCGTACAGATTGAAGGCGTTTCTCAAGGACGCCCTGGAAGTGTTGGGCGATCGTCCGGCGGCGCTGGCCAACGAACTGACCAAGATGTTTGAGAACGTCGCCAGGGGCACCCTGTCCGAGCTACTGGCGCAACTGGGCGATTCCGAACCCAGGGGAGAGTACACGGTCGTCATCGCGGGCGCCGAGGCTCAGTAACCCTTTACAACTGGCCCGACGCCAATACCCTTCCATCCGTTGCTCACTTCGCCACTTTGGCCCAATCGGCCTGGAAACTCGCCAACCCCGCATCGGTGAACGGGCTGCGGACCATTCTCTGCAGCACGTCGAAGGGCAGGGTGATGATGTCGGCCCCCGCCAGCAGGGCCTCCACGACGTGCGTCGTGGTGCGGATGCTGGCCGCCAACACCTGGCAGTCGAAGCCATAATTGTCAAAGATCTCCCGCGTCTGCCGCACCACTTCCATTCCGTCCAGCCCTGCGTCGTCTATCCGGCCCACGAAGATGGAGGCAAAACTGGCCCCCGCCCTTGCCACCAGGTAGGCCTGGACTGGAGAAAAGATCAACGTGGCGTTGATGCGCCCGTTGGGCCACGCGGAGATCTCTCGCATCGCCTTCAGCCCCTCGACGGTGATCGGGATCTTGGCGTAGACGTGCTCTGACCAGGAGAGGATCTCCCGCGCTTCCTCGATCATCCCCGCCGTGTCAGTGCGGACCACCTCGGCGCTCACCGGTCCCTGCACCATCTCCACGATCTTGAGCGTGTTGGCCTTTAGATCGGCTGTGCCGGCCCGCATCATCAGCGTGGGGTTGGTCGTCACGCCGTCCAGGATACCCCAACTGGCGGCCTCGCGGATCTCGTCCAGCTTTGCCGTGTCCAGGAAAATCTGTGCCATCGCTTTGCCTCCTGCGTGAGTAGATGGGTAAATGGGAAAGTCGGTGATGTGGTTACGGGTGTACTCACCCGCAGTGTACCACAGGTTGGCATGGGGGCAAGCGGGGGCCGGTGAGTACACCCGAACGTATTGCGGATTGGTGGGAGAGTAGGTATAATGGCGCACAGTGGTAAGAGGAATATGAAAGGGGTAAGGACGAGAGCATGGAGCCGATTCAGGCGGGCGTGGTGACTGTGAGCGACAAGGGATATGCGGGGGAACGGGAGGACGCCAGCGGGCCGTTGCTGGCCGACCTCGTGCGCCAGATGGGCGCCGAGGTCGTGCGGCAGGCGATCGTGCCCGACGAGCAGGAGCAGATCGAGCGCGTGCTGGTGGAACTGGCCGACGAGGCACACCTGGACCTGGTCCTGACCACCGGTGGCACCGGCCCGGCTCCCCGCGACGTGACCCCCGAGGCGACGCGGGCCATCATCGAGCGGGAGATGCCTGGCCTGGCCGAGGTGCTGCGCTTCGCCGGGTACTCAAAGACGCCGCTGGCGGTCATCTCGCGCGGCGTGGCGGGCATTCGCGGCGGGACGCTCGTCGTCAACCTGCCCGGCAGTCCCCGCGCGGTGCGCGAGGGGATGGAGACGCTCAGCCCGATCCTCCCCCACGCCATCAAAATGCTACGGGGTGTGGATACGGAGCACAGGGAGGAAAGGATAGGTCATGCCTGACGAGCGTCGCCCGACCTTGAGCGTCGAGCAGGCGCTCGAGCGCATCCTGGCCACCGTCCACGTCCTGGAACCGGAGTGCGTGGGCCTCTTGGAGGCGGCCGGGCGTGTGCTGGCCGAGACGGTCTCCGCCGACCGGGACATTCCGCCGCTGGCCAATTCCGCCATGGACGGCTACGCCGTGCAGGCAGCGGACCTGGTGCAACCTCCGGTTCGGCTGCGGATGGTCGGGGAGGTTGCTGCCGGATACGTGAGCCAGGCGCGGGTGGAACCTGGGACGGCAGTGCGCATCATGACCGGTGCCCCGCTCCCCGCTGGGGCCGACACCGTCGTGCGCTTCGAAGACACCCGCCGGGGCGGCGATGAGGTCGAGATTGTGAAGGCTCCCCTGCCTGGCGCGAACGTGCGGCCGGCAGGCGAGGACGTGTGCGCCGGCCAGGTCGTGCTGGAGCCGGGCAAGGTCCTGCGCCCGCAGGAGATTGGCATGCTGGCGGCGATTGGGCGCGTGGAGGTGGCGGTCGTGCGGCGGCCCAGGGTAGCGATCCTGGCCACCGGCGACGAGGTCGTGCCGCCCGATCAGACCCCTGGCCCTGGCCAGATCCGCGACGCCAATTCCTACACCGTCGCCGCGCAGGTGCAGGCCTACGGCGCACTTCCGCTGCTCCTGGGCGTGGCCCGCGACCGGGAGGAGTGGGTGCGGCGGGGGATGCGAGAGGCATTGGCCCGGGGAGCGGACTTGATCATCACTTCCGGCGGGGTCTCGCTGGGCGATTTCGACCTGGTCAAGCAGGTGCTGGCGGCCGAGGGTGAGATGCACTTTTGGTCGCTGAACATGAAACCCGGGCGTCCGCTGGCCTTCGGTCTCCTTTCCCCCCTCCCTCTTAGGGAGGGGCAGGACCGTCTTTCTCCCCTCCCTCTTAGGGAGGGGCAGGGGGAGGGTGGACCAGGGGAGGGTGTGCCCCTGCTGGGACTGCCCGGCAACCCGGTGGCGGCCATGGTCAGCACCGAACTCTTCGCCCGCCCGGCGCTCCTGAAAATGCAAGGCTTCACCGATTGGTCGCACCCGGCGGTGCGTGCGCGCCTGGCGGAACCGATCGCGCGCAAGGACGGCCGTCGCCACTACCTGCGGGTGCGCCTGCAGGAGACGGAGGCAGGCTACCAGGCGACGCTGACCGGCGACCAGGGGTCCGGCATTCTTTACTCGCTGGTGCAGGCCGATGGACTGGCCGTTGTCCCGGAGGAAGCGGACAGCCTGCCGGCAGGAACAGAAGTGCAAGTCCTGTTGCTTTCCCACAGTAGATAGTCGCAGCCGGAGTCCCCAACTCGTTGGGGCATCGTGCGTTCAGAGTCAGACGAGGAGCACAAGATGGCCCAGCCAACTCAGTTTGGTACCATCTTCGTTGGGCTGGCGCTGGCCGCGGCGGTGTACGCGACTTTCGCTGCACTGTGGGCCATCCGCCAGTCAGACCCCCGTTGGGCCAGGAACAGCCGCAACGGGGTTTACGCCGCCACGGCATTCCTGGCGCTGGCGCTGTGGACCTTGCTGGTCGCTTTCCTGGGCGATCAGTTCCAGATCCGCTACGTGGCCCAGCACTCCAGCCGCTCGCTGCCTTTGGTTCTAAAGGCTTCGGCGGTGTGGGCGGGGCAGGAGGGCTCGCTGCTCTTGTGGGCTTTCCTGCAGGCTCTCTTTGCGGCCCTGGCCGTGGGTCGCCCCTCCGAGCAGTCACGGCCGTTGATTCCCTGGGCGACAGTCGTCCTCAGCCTCGTCACCACTTTCTTCAGCGCGGTGACGCTGCTCCTGTCCAACCCATTCATCCAGTCGGCCATTGCACCTGCCGATGGGCAGGGGCTGAATCCGCTGCTGCGCCATCCTGGTATGATCCTCCACCCGCCAACGCTGTACCTGGGGTACGTGGGGCTCGCGGTACCTTTCGCCTTTGCCGTGGCCGCGCTGGCCACCCGCCAGGTGGACATGTGGCCCGCTGTGGCCCGCCGTTGGACCCTGGCGGCGTGGCTGTTCCTGGGGTTGGGGCTGCTGCTGGGAGCGCGGTGGGCCTACGACGTACTGGGGTGGGGAGGGTATTGGAACTGGGACCCGGTCGAGAATGCCGGGCTGATGCCCTGGCTCACTGCCACCGCTCTCCTCCACAGCACGGCGATACAGGAGCAGCGGGGCGGTTTTCGGGTGTGGAGCCTGCTACTGGCTGTCTTCTCTTTCGCGCTGGTTCTCTTTGGCACCTTCACTACCCGCAGTGGGCTGATCCAGTCGGTACACGCCTTCGCCCGCTCCAACCTGGGACCGTATTTCCTGGCTTTCATCGGTGTGGTGCTGGCCGGGCCGCTGGCGCTTCTGTACAGCCGCCGCTTCATCCTGGCCGACCCTCACCCGCCGGACGGGTTGCTCTCGCGCCAGGGGATGTTCCTCCTGACACTGACCCTTTTCCTCACGCTCACTGCTTCGGTGCTGGTGGGCAGCGTGCTCCCCACCCTCACAGAGGCGCTGGCCGGGCAACGTTTCGAGGCCGGTCCAGATTGGTTCGACCGGGTGACGGGGCCACAGTTTGCCGCGCTGGTGCTGTTGTTGGGGCTGTGCCCCCTCTTGGGCCGCGCCGCCGATGCGCTGCGCAGGCTGCGGGGACGCGGTTGGCCTGCCCTCCTGGGTGCCGTGCTGGCGCCGGTGGCCGCCGTGCTGGCGGGCTTCACCCACCCGTTGTCGCTGGGCGGGTTTGCCGTCGCCGGCCTGGCCGGAGGGACGGCGCTGGCGGAGATAGGGTGGGACGCCATCGCACGCAGCATCCGGGAGGACGAATCTCTGCTACGGTTTCTGGGGGGGTTGGTGGGACGCCATCCGCGCCGGTACGGGGGCACACTGGTTCACGTTGGCGTGATCCTGATGGCCGCCGGCATCATCGGCACCCGCCTCGATCACTTCGAGACGGAAGTGACGCTCTCCCCTGGCGAGCCGGTGGACGTGGGGGGCTACACGCTGGTGTACGAAGACCTGCGGCAGGAGCCAACTGGCGGCTACCTCAGCACGTGGGCCTCTGTCGCAGTCTACCGGGATGGGGCCTATCTGACCACGCTGCAGCCCCGGCTGAACCAATATCCGGATTCCGATCAGACAGTGGCAGTGCCCGCGCTGCGGACGGGGCCGCGGGAGGACCTCTACCTGGTGCTGTTCTGGTGGTCAGAGGATGGGTTTGCCAGCGTCAAGGTCATCGTCAACCCGCTGATCAACTTCCTCTGGCTGGGCGGGTTGGTCTTCCTGGCCGGTGGGGTAGTGGCTTTCTGGCCGCTGGTCGGCCTTGTGCCCCTACCGGCACCCGAAACCCGGCGGCGAACACCTGGTGTTGCCATTGGACTGGCGGTGGGGCTGTTGGCACTCGCCGCCGGCGTGGCGTTGTGGGGGCCGGGCCGCGGCGCGGTGACCCGCCCGGCAGGACGGCCTCTGCCGGGCCAGATGGCGCCGGACTTGACGCTCAGGTTGCTGGACGGCTCCCTGCTGGCGCTTTCTGACCTGCGCGGGATGGTGACAGTGGTCAACTTCTGGGCCACCTGGTGCCCACCCTGCGAGGAGGAATTGTCTGATCTGCAGACCGTGTGGGAGGAGTCCCACCCAGCGCAAGGCACCATCTTCGTCGGCATCGCCTGCCAGGAGGAGGAAGCCGAGGTGCGGGAGATGGCCTCGCGCTTCGGCGTCACCTACCCGCTGGGGCTAGACCTGGATGGGCGCATCTCCACCGCCTATGGCATCACTGCCGTCCCTGAGACCTTCATCGTGGACGCTGAGGGTCGGGTGGCCTACTTGCACATCGGCCCGCTGAACGCGGAGGAGTTGAGGCGGGAAATCGCCGCGCTGCAAGCCCGCCCGGAGACAGGTGACAGCGCGAAATGACGTCAGGCGATTGATGACGTTTGATGCGATCAACCTAGTCCTTGATTCGAGGCGAAATCTATGCTAGAATAAGAGCATCTATTTGACCATGGTGGGGTAAATGGCAATTGCGTCGTCTGCCATCCGGGCAACGACTATACTCGCTACGACTGTAGCCGGTGCCATGACGACGAAAACGGCGGCGACGACGACTGACGGTTCCAGTTAGCGGACAACACGTACTCTGGTTGGTGATCTTTATGATGCTGAACCCCGATCGTATTCTTGCCATAGACGTCGGCGCCGGCACGCAGGACATCCTGCTCTGGGAAGCCGGCCAGCCGGTGGAAAATAACGTCAAACTCGTCCTGCCTTCCTGGACCACCATCCTGGCCCGCCATGTCAAACGGGCCACGCAGGAAGGGCGGCCGGTGTTCCTGACCGGTAACCTGATGGGTGGGGGCCCCCTGGTCAGCGCCATGAAGCGCCACCTGAAGGCCGGCTACCCCGTCTACGCCACGCCGCGCGCTGCGCTCACCATCCGCGACAACCTGGACCAGGTGCGCGATCTCGGCTACACCATCGTCGAGCAGCTACCGGACGTGCCGGACTTGCTCACACTGCGCACCCGCGACGTGGACCTGGAGGCGCTCACCGTGGCATTGGCCCCCTTCGGCGTCACCGTCCCCGAGGCGGTGGCCGTCGCCGTGCAGGACCACGGCGAGTGCCTGGTCGGTTCCAACCGCAAGTTCCGCTTCCAACTGTGGCGGGAGTTCGTCGAGCAGGGCGGCGAGATGCTCGGCCTGGCCTACCGCGAGCCACCCGCCTGCTACACCCGCATGCGGGCGGTGCAGCAGGATGCGCCTGGCGCGATTCTCATGGACACTGGACCGGCCGCGCTGTGGGGCATTCTGGAGGACGAGCGCGCCGCAGCCCACCAGGACGAGGGCTTCATCGCCGTTAACCTCGGTAACCAGCACACGCTGGGGGTGCTCCTGCGAGGCGAGCGTATCCTGGGCCTGTTCGAACACCATACGGCGCTGATCACACCCGAGAAGTTGGTGCACCTGGTGGACCGGCTGCGTGCCGGCACGTTGACCGACGCGGAGGTCTACGACGACAACGGCCACGGCGCGTTCATCAGCCCTGGCTATGCCCTCGTGTCGGAGGGCCTTGGCACAGGAGTTCCGGGCGCAATGTTCGGCTTTGTGGCCGTGACCGGCCCGCAGCGCCACCTGGCCGCCAACCTGGGCTACCACTTCGCTGCCCCCCATGGCGACATGATGCTCACCGGCTGCTTTGGCCTGGTAACGGCGGCGAGACGAATCGCGAATGGCGAATAGCGAATGGCGAATAGCGATAAGCGATTGATGAATGGTGAATGACGAATCCGCAATCCGCAATCCGCAATCCCAAATCCTGCAGCGAGCCTGCCGTTTTCTGGGGCGGATGGATGTGGCGGCTGGCCTGCTCTTTGTCGTATTGCTGCTGGCGGTGCTCGGCTCCTGCTTCCCGCAACTGTCGCCGTTGGTGGCAGCTGACCCGGAGCGGTCGGCACGGTGGGAGGAGGCGGTGCGTGGCCGCTATGGTGGCCTGGCGGATGCGCTGGTTGCTGTGGGGGCTTTCCGCTGTTTTCGCTCGCCCGTGTTCCTGGTGCCGCTGGCACTGTTGGTTGTGGCGACGCTGATGTGTACGCTCGACCGCTGGCGGGGGCTGTGGCGGCGTGCCTTCCGCCAGCCGGTGCGCTGCTCGCAGGCCGTGTTCGACGATGCTCCGCACACGGCCCGGTTGGGCGCGCTCCCGGCGGTAGACCTCGTCCGGGTCGTGCGTGAACGACTGGAACAGCGGGGCTTTCGGGTGCGAACGACTGAAGTCGTTACTACGGAGGAGCCTGCCCTGAGCGAAGCCGAAGGGAGATTCACCTATCTGCGGGGTGACCGCCACCGGCTGGCGGTGCTG
>DATKWP010000322.1:0-6291 GCA_035529535.1 Anaerolineae bacterium
GAGCGCCTTGCATTGGTGCGCCGGAAAGCGCAGACACTGGAACGAATCTACCGGGCTGACGTTGAGCGGTTCCTGGCTTTCTTGGACAACCTGATCAAGAGTGGAGAATAGCACCACTGTGCTCACCCTGGCCCTGGCCCAAATGGACGTTCCCGCCGGCCAGCCGGAGGCCAACCTGGCTCGCGTGCGGGAGTTTGCCGCCCAGGCGCGGGAGGCAGGGGTTGACCTGCTCCTGTTGCCGGAACTGTGGCTCCACGGCTACGACCTGGAGCGGGCCGCGGAGTGGGCGGCGCCATTGGGTGAAGGGGGCTTTGCCCACATGGCCGGCCTGGCGCGCCAGTTCCGCTTGCACCTGGCCGGCTCGCTCCTGGAGCGGCACGCGGGCGGCGTCTCCAACACGGCCGTCCTCTACGGGCCCGACGGCGCGCTGCTGGGAGCCTACCGCAAGGTCCACCTCTTCCGCCTGATGCAGGAGCCCCGTTACCTGGTGGCCGGCGACCACGCCACGCTGTGCCCCACTCCCTGGGGGCCGGTGGGGCTGGCCATCTGTTACGATCTGCGTTTCCCGGAACTGTTCCGCACCATGGCGGTGGCGGGGGCGGTGCTGTTCGTGGTGCCGGCGCAGTGGCCGGTACGGCGCGTCGAGGCCTGGCTGCTGCTGGCCCGCGCGCGGGCGGTGGAGAATGAGCTGGTCGTGGCTGCCTGCAACCGGGTGGGCCGCGACGGGCCGGTTACGTTTCCCGGCCGTTCGCTGGTCGTGGACCCGTGGGGGCACGTGCTGGTGGAGGGGGATGACCGGGAGCGGCTGTTGATTGCCCAGGTGGACCTGCGGGAGGTGCGCAAAGCGCGCCGGTATCTGACCGTCTACGAAGACCGCCGCCCCGAGGCGTACCGGGTGAGTGGGTGAACTGTAGGACGAGATGCCATCTTTTCCAGTTGGCAAGACGGACTCGTAGGTGATATAATCAGGTACCGTACGAGGAGGCAGCATTATGCAAATGAGTGGATTGCCTGAGACGGTTGTTCGAGCCTGGGGATCAACAGCGGCCAGAGATTTTGTGGCCTGGTTGGAAGAATGGTTTCGTGTTGGGCCGTGTTTGCAAGTCCAGATTTCTGCTTTCGTGGCTCGCCAGAAGGTAAATGTGTTGATGTTGGAGCAGGTGAGTAATCTGCTCCTGGCCGGCGAGCCCAGATTGGAGCAGGCCCCTGATGGGAATTGGGTATGGCGTGTACCCGTAGACCTGACTCTCTCTACTCGTGGGCGGATTGGGTGTGTTGGCGAGGTGGACGTTGATGTCCGATATGGCGAGGTACACTATGACGATGCCCTGCTGGCCCGGATAACCAGCGAAGCACAACGGCTGGTACAGCAAACACCCCATCACCACGAGACGACAATGGAAACACTGCCGGTAACCGTTCAGCGGGGTAGTCAATAGGACACAGACTCAACGGATTTTCACGGCTTTTCTCGGCCAAGAGAAGACGTTCAGCCCTCACTGATCCGTGTTCATCCGTCCAATCCGCGTTTATCCGTGTCCTATTTCGGGCCACCTGAACGCTTACGATGAAACAACTGATCAGTAATCAAGCGATACCGTCTTCTCCATATGAGCTACGATGCTTTTCTCCAGAGTGCTATCTCCATCGCTCGTGAGGCTGGCGCCATCGTGCGCGATAGGTTTCCGTGCACGCAACTGGCACACATCGGCCTAAAGGGAGCGGTCAACCCGGTCACCGAAACGGATACCGCCGCCGAGGCGTTGATCGTGGCCCGCCTGCGGGCGGCCTTTCCCGACCATCGCATCCTGGCCGAGGAGGGGGGAGGGGACGTGGTGGCCCAGGACCCTATCTGGCTGATTGATCCGCTGGATGGTACGAACAACTTTGCGCACGGCTTTCCCCACATTGGCATCTCGCTGGCGCTACTCGTGGAGGGGCGGCCCGTGGTAGGCGTGATCCACGACCCGCTGCGGGGGGAGACCTTTGCGGCGGCGGCCGGAGGTGGGGCGACGCTCGGCGGCCAGCCGATCCGCGTCTCGGATACCGGTGACCTGGGGAGCGCGTTTCTGGCCACCGGGTTCCCCTACGACCGGCGCACCGCCCCCGACAATAACACCGCGCGGCTCGATCATTTCCTGCGCCGTAGCCTGGGCGTGCGCCGGGCAGGAGCGGCCGTGCTCGACCTGGCCTACGTGGCCTGTGGGCGGTTCGACGGCTTCTGGGAGATCCGGCTCAAGCCGTGGGACGTGGCGGCCGGAGTGCTGCTGGTGCAGGAGGCCGGAGGCAAGGTGACCGACTTTGTGGGCGGGGGCGATACCCTCTCGGGCGAGTTCATCGTGGCCTCGAATGGCCACATCCACGAGCAGATGCTGCGCGTGATTCGGGAGGGAGCGGGGGCGCCGCGGCCGGACGAACGGAATGCGGAATGTGGAATGCGGAATGCGGAATGGTGACAGATGTCACTTGTTGAGTAGCGCCTTATACACTGGCGCAAATCGCAAATGTGTGGCACAATAGGGTAACGGGAGCCCACCGGCTCCTCATTTCACGTATGCACGATTCAGTAAGGAGAGATGCTATGTCTGAATTGATCGAGATCCGCTGGCATGGTCGAGGAGGGCAGGGCGTGGTCACAGCGGGCAAGTTGCTGGCCGAGACGGCGATGGTCGCCGGCCAGTACTTCCAGGCCTTCCCCGACTTTGGGCCGGAGCGGATGGGCGCGCCGATCCGTGCCTTCACCCGGCTCAGTTCCAGGCCCATCACCGTCCATTCCCAAATCGAGGAGCCCGACGTGGTGCTGGTGCTGGACCCCACGTTGTTGGGGACGGTGCTGGTGACGGAAGGGCTCAAGGAGAATGGCATCCTGCTGGTCAACACCTTGATGAGCCCGGCCGAGGTGCGCAAGGTCACCGGTTTTCGGACCGGCAAGGCCTACACGGTGGACGCCAGCCACATCGCCATCGAGGAGATGGGCCGGGACATCACCAATACCCCGATGTTGGGGGCATTTGCCCGGGCGACGGGTATTTTCGACATCGAAGCCCTGGCCGGGCAGTTGCGTGCCTGGTTTGGCAAAAAGATTTCGCCGGAAGCCGTCGAGGCCAACGTACGGGCGATGCGCCGCGCGGCTCTGGAGGCGGTGGAAGGATAGGGAGGGACACGAGTGAAAGCAAAGGGCTGGCAAGATATTCCGATCGGCGGTATGATTCTGGAGGCCGGGAATGCGGTAGGATACCTCACCGGTGGCTGGCGAGCGTTCCGTCCGGTCCCTGGTGAGGCGGAATGCATCCACTGCTTCCAGTGTTGGCTGTTTTGTCCCGATTCCAGTATCCTGGTGGACGCCGAGCACGAGAAGATGGTCGGCTTTGACCTGGAGCATTGCAAGGGCTGTGGCATCTGCGCGACGATCTGCCCCGTCAATGTGAAGGCGATCAAGGAGGCCGGGGAGGAACTGGCGCGCGAAGACCCACGCCTGTGCATCCGCATGGTCGAAGAGGGGCAGGCGGAGGGTGAGGAGTAGTATCATGAGTACATTCGAAGCACTTACCGGCGACCAGGCGGTCGCCACGGCCATGCGCCAGATCAATCCCGACGTAGTCGCGGCCTATCCCATCACCCCACAGACGGAGACGGTGGAGTTCTTCGCCGAGTACGTGGCGGATGGATTGGTGGACACGGCGTTCGTGGCGGTGGAGAGTGAGCACAGCGCGATGAGCGCGTGCATCGGCGCGGCGGCGGCGGGGGCGCGAGTGATGACGGCTACCTCCGCCAATGGGCTGGCGTTGATGTGGGAAATGCTCTACATTGCGGCTGGCAACCGCTGCCCCATCGTGATGAGCCTGGTCAACCGCGCCCTTTCGGCACCCATCAACATCCACTGCGACCACTCCGACGTGATGGGCATGCGTGATGCGGGCTGGATCGTCCTGTTCTCCGAAAACGGCCAGGAGGCTTACGACAACATGTTCCAGGCCGTCCGCATCGGCGAGCACCCCGACGTGCTGCTGCCGGTGGTGGTGTGCCAGGATGGCTTTATTACCAGCCACAGCATGGAACGGGTGGAAGTCTACGAGGAGGCGGACGTGAAGGGGTTCGTGGGCCAGTACCGCCCCCAGTGGCCGCTGCTGGACCTGGAGCACCCCAAGACCTACGGGCCACTGGATTTCTACGACTATTATTACGAGCACAAGCGGCAGCAGGTCCAGGCGATGGAGAACGTGCCCCAGGTCATCCTGGACGTGGCGGCGGAGTTCAACCGCAAGTTCGGCCGCAACTATGGCCTGTTCGAGCCGTACCGGCTGGAGGACGCAGAGGTGGCGGTGGTGGTCACTAATTCGACGGCCGGGACGGCGAAGGTGGTGGTGGATCAACTGCGCAGCGAGGGGCTGAAGGTGGGGCTGTTGAAGCCGCGCGTCTTCCGTCCCTTCCCGGCGAAGGAGCTGGCGGATGCGTTGCGCCACCTGAAGGGGGTGGCGGTGATGGATCGCTCCATCTCCTTCGGCGCCATGGGCAACGCCGGCCCCCTGTTCCTGGAGTTGGTGGCGGCCCTGGCGGTGCACGGGGTACAGATGCCAGTTGCCGACTACGTGTTCGGCCTGGGCGGGCGGGACATCCGGCCCCACGAGATCGAACAGGTCTACCGTGACGCCCTCAAGATGGCGCAGATAGGGCACGCGGAGCGCATGGTGACGTATCTGGGCGTGAGGGAGTAGCGGAATGTGGAATGCGGAATGTGGTAAAGGAGTAGTATGCCAACCAAGTTAGTCCCTAAAGAACTGGCGAAACGCGCGAACAGATTGAGCCCAGGACACCGGATGTGCGCGGGGTGTGGTGCGCCGATCGTGGTGCGGCAGATGTTGGCGGCGATTGACGAGCCGGTCGTCCTCGCCAACGCTACCGGCTGCCTGGAGGTGGCCACGACGATCTATCCCTACACTGCCTGGCAGGTGCCCTGGATGCACAGCGCGTTCGAGAATGCGGCGGCGACGATCAGCGGCATCGAGACGGCCTACCGCAGCCTGGTGCGCCAGGGGAAGATGCCGGAGCAGAACGTCAAGTTCATCGCCTTCGGCGGCGATGGCGGTACCTACGACATCGGTATCCAGTCCCTGTCCGGGGCGGTCGAGCGGGGGCACCAGTTCCTGTACGTCTGTTACAACAACGAGGCGTACATGAACACGGGCATCCAGCGTTCGAGTGCCACTCCGCTGGGGGCGCACACCACCACCACGCCGGCCGGTACGGTCATCCCCGGCAAGCAGCAGCCGCGCAAGGACCTGACGGCGATCATGGCGGCCCACAATATCCCGTACGTGGCCCAGGCGGCCCCCAGCCAGTGGCGGGACCTGATGCAGAAGACGCGCAAGGCGGTGAACTGCGGCGGAGCGGCCTTTATGAACGTGTTGGCTTCCTGCAACCGGGGGTGGCGGCACGGGACGGATGAGACGGTCGAGATCACGCAACTGGCGGTAGACACCTGTTACTGGCCGCTGTACGAGGTGGAGCAGGGGGAATACCGGCTCACCTACAAGCCGAAGGAGAAGCGGCCGGTGGAGGAGTGGCTGAAGCGCCAGGGAAGGTTCCGCCACCTCTTTCGGCCCGAGAACCGGCACCTGGTGGACGAACTGCAAGCGGAAGTGGATCTTCGCTGGGCACGCTTGCTCAAGTCGTGCGGCGAGGCGTAAGACGTGAAACGTGAAGCGTGAAACGTGGTGCGTGTTTCGTGTTCCGTGGTGCGTGAGCGACTTGTGGCACA
The DNA here is from genome assembly GCA_035529535.1 of Anaerolineae bacterium. Lineage (GTDB taxonomy): Bacteria > Chloroflexota > Anaerolineae > B4-G1 > B4-G1 > DATKWP01. Next base: position 5,759 of record DATKWP010000322.1, read on the forward strand.
CGCAATACGAAACACGCAATACGGAACACGGATGGGCAGGATAGAGCGACCGCCCCAGGACCTCTAAGTCCTGGGGCGGTTTTGCTTGTCAGGGCTTTTTGGGTGGCCTGGGTGGCCGGGCCTGGCCGGGTGGCGTCTTGAGCTGGCCGGGCGGTGTCCTGGTCTGGCCAGGTGGTTGGTGGGTCTTGCCCCGTCCAGGTGGCTGTGACGTTTCGGCCTGTCCAGGCGGCTGTGGGGTCTCAGTCCAGCCGGAGGGCTGGGGTGTGGCGGATTGCGGATTTTCGATTGCGGATTGCGGATTGTGGATTTCTGCTGTGCCCGTGGGAAGTGGCGCCGAGGGTTGAGGAGCAATCGTCGTCGCCGTGGGCGGCGGTGAAGATGTGGGGGTGGTGCGCAGCGTCGAGGCTGGAGGGGAGGGGGGCCGCTGGGGCCGGACGATCGTCTCCTGGCCGGCCAGCACGGCCACGGTCGTCTTCTGTGCCGTGACCTCCACTTGCCCTGCGACCACGGTCACGTGGGTGGCACCGCTGGCC
>DATKWP010000323.1:0-2096 GCA_035529535.1 Anaerolineae bacterium
AATTACGGATTACGGATTACGAATTTACGATTGCTCTTGCGCAAAGAACTCTATCTCCAGCATCTCGCACAGGGCGTGGTAGCACTGGACGTGCAGTTCCTGGACGCGGTCGGTGCGGCGGGCCGGGACGCGGACCGTGACGTCGGCCAGTCCGGCCAGGCGGCCGCCGTCCTCGCCGGTGAGGGCGATGACGGTCAGGCTCAGCGCGCGGGCAACCTGCGCGGCGTAGGCCACGTTGCGGGCGTTCCCGCTCGTGCTGATGCCGAGCAGCACATCGCCGGGACGGGCCAGGGCCACGAGTTCCTGCGCCAGGTTCACGTCCCGGTCGGGCGCGTCGTTGGCCACTGCGCTGGCCAGAGAGGGGTTGGCACCCAGCACGACCGCCCGCAGGCCCGGCTCCAGGTTGCGGGCCAGGAGTTCCCCGTCGGGCTGCGCAGCCAGGCGGGCGAGCAACCGTTCCGGCAGCGGGCGGCGGCGGACGTAGGACTTGGCCAGTTCGCCGGAGATGTGCAGCGCGTCGGCCATGCTGCCGCCGTTGCCGCACAGGAAGAGCGTACCCCCCGTGCGAAAGCAACGGGCCAGGGCGTGGAACGCCCGCATCAGACCGGTGCTGACCTCGTCTGGAACGACAGATTGGAGATTGGAGATTGGAAGTTGGAAGTTGGAGAGCGCTGCGACCAGGCGATGGTACAGATTGGGGATGGTGACGCGGTGGTCGCCGGTGACGTGGTAGCCTTGCCCGCCCAGCGACGTGGGCCGGTGGACGATGTTCTTGAGCGGGCGGTAGTAGTAGGCCGGGTCGTCCGCGCCGACCGGGCGGCCCCGCCCTCCCGGACGGGCGTATTCGCCCAGCGGCAGCAGGTCGAAGTTGGCGGTGGTGATATTGGCCGCGGTGTGACCCAGGTTGCGGGCCACTGTCAGTGCCTTGAGGAAGACCTCCGGTCCGGTCACCGCCGAGCCAAAGTTGAGGAACACGCCCCCTTCCAGTTCGCTGATGGCGCTGGCGAACAGGCGAAAGTCTAACCCGCTGGCCGCGCCGAGCGCCGCAAAGTCAACACTGGGGTGCTGGTGGATGATGTCGGCGCCCAGCGTGACGTGGACTGTGGCCGGGACGTCCAGGGCGCAGGCGTTATAGAGCACGCTGAACTCGCGGAAGGGGAAGCGGTCGCCGTGCTCGGCAATGAAGCGCCCCACGGCCGCGCCGTACCCCAGCCCGTCGTGGAGCCCTTCCCGAATCGCCTGGTGCATCAGCCGGCCGGTCTCGTCGGCCATGCCGAACGTGCCGTCTGCGAGGCCGCTCGCTACGTCTTCGCTCGTCTCGCCGATGAGGGCCAATTCGAAATCGTGGATTGAGACTGCCCCGTTGCCGGCGACGTGGGTGACGATGGAGCGGCGCAGGAGGTCAATCAGCAGCCGCGAGAGGCCGCACTTGATCACGTGGCCGCCCATCATCCAGACCACCGGCCGGCCCGCCTGCCGGGCGGTGACGATGCGCCCGGCCACTTCGTCCAGGTCGGAGCAGTCGAAGGGAGGGGGTGAAGCCTCCGGCGCGACCAGGTCAGCCAGGTGCACCAGGTTGCGCCGCTTGGACAGGGGATAGGTTTTGACTTGTGAGAGGTCTATAGGTTTCATACGCTTCCTCCACCGCAGGCAAGGGATGTGTGTGAATCTGCGTTCAGGAGATTCCTCGCTTCGCTCGGAATGACAAGATGGATGGTTTGCTCGGAATGACAAGATGGATGGTTTGCTCGGAATGACAAGATGGATGAATTGCTCGGAATGACAAGATGGACGATCTACTTCACGGGATGGTGGCGAACTCGGTGCGCCGGATGATCTCTTCCTGGAGTTCGCGGTCCAGTTCTGTAAAGTAGGCGCTATAGCCGGCCACGCGCACGACCAGGTGACGGTATTGGGCCGGGTCGGCCTGCGCCTGGCGGAGGGTGGCGGCGGAAACGACGTTGAACTGCACGTGGGGGATGCGGAGCGTGCAGAAGGCCCGCAGCAGGGTGACGAACTTACACAGCGCTTCGTCGCCGTCGAAAAATGCCGGCAGGAATTTCAAGTTCAAGAGCGTGCCGTTGGACGCCAGGCTG
>DATKWP010000324.1:0-5743 GCA_035529535.1 Anaerolineae bacterium
CGCGGCGAGGCGATCATGCTGGTCGAGGACTTTCAGCAATTGAACCGCCGCCAGGCCGAGGCAGGAGAGAGACTGTTCGCCAACCCCCGCAATGCGGCAGCGGGCAGCCTGCGGCAACTCGACGCCCGCATCACTGCTGCCCGCCCCATCACCCTGCTGTGCTACGCGGTCGTCGAGGCTGAAGGGGTTGTGCTGCGCACGCAGTGGGAGGTGCTGACCTATCTGCGGGAGATGGGTTTCCCCGTCGCAGAACACGTGGCGCGCTTCGAGTCATTGGGCGACGTGATTGTCTACGCCGAGGGTTGGATCGGGAAGCGAGACACGGTGCCCTATGAGTTGGATGGCCTGGTGATCAAGGTGGACGACCTGGCGACGCAGGCGGCGTTGGGAGCGGTAGGGCGAGCGCCGCGAGGGGCTGTCGCGTTCAAGTTCCCCGGCCGCGAGGCGACGACCAGGATCGTAGACATTGGCGTCAACGTGGGGCGTACCGGCGTACTGACTCCCTACGCAGTGCTGGAGCCGATCCGGTTGGGCGGCGTGACCATTCGCAAGGCCACGCTGCACAATTTCGAGGACTTGCAGCGTAAGGACATCCGCCTCGGCGACACGGTGCTGATCCGGCGGGCCGGCGACGTGATTCCCTACGTCGTCGGGCCGGTGACGGCAGTACGTAGCGGGGCAGAGCAAGTCTACGAGTTGCCGAAGGTGTGCCCTTCCTGTGGCGAGCCGGTGGTCACGTCGGAGGAGGAAGTAGCCGTCTATTGCATCAACATCGCCTGCCCGGAGCAGCGCGTACGCCACGTCGGTTATTTCGCCGCCGTCATGGACATCGAAGGGTTGGGGGAGCGCACGGCACAACTCTTCGTGGAGCGCAGTCTGGTGCAGGACGCGGCTGATCTGTACTATCTAAAGCCAGAGGACCTCTTACAGTTGGAGGGCTTTGCCGAAAAGAGCGTCAGCAACCTGCTGGCGGCCGTTGAGGCCAGCAAGGAGCGGCCACTGGCGCAGGTGCTCATGGCGCTGGGCATCGGTGGTGTAGGCGGCACGGTGGCGCAGTTACTGGCCCAGCACTATCGTTCGGTGGGTGATCTGGCGGCGACCACGCGCGAGGAACTGCAGACCATCCAGGGGATGGGGCCGCAGACCTCGGGAGCGATCGTGGAGTGGTTCGTCCGCCCACGCAACCGGGAGTTTGTGGACAAGTTGCGCCGGGCAGGGGTCAGGCTAGAGCAGGAGGCCCCTGCGGCATCCGCCGAGGGGCCGCTGGCGGGGCTGACGTTCGTGATCACCGGGACGCTGCCGACGATGAGCCGCGAAGAGGCGACCCGGCTCATCGAGCAGCACGGCGGCAAGGTGACCGACAGCGTCAGCCGCAATACGGACTACCTGGTGGTGGGGGAAGCACCCGGCGGTACCAAGTACCGCAAGGCGCAGCAACTGGCGGTGCCGATGGTGGACGAGGCGCGGTTGCGGGAGTTGGTGGATCAGGGACCAGGTGGCGCGACCGGCGACGTGCCCGGTGGCGGTTCAGGCGGCGGTCCTGCTCAAGGGCAGTTGCTCCTGCCGTTAGGATGATGCGCCTGCCCTGGAACAATCTGCAGACCCTTGCGAAGGTTTGTGAACCGCCCCGGGTGCGGTGTGACTTCGTTTGACGGCGATTGCGCTGCTGCGGGGCCACTCTCAACCTTCGCAAGGGTTCACTTACCGGGGAATTACCCCGCCGGTGCGGGTGCCGCTCTGCGCCGCCTGCTGAGCAGCGCACCCACCACGAGCATCACCGCCACCACCGCCGTCATGGCCCAGGCGGCGCTCGCCACCAGCGGCGTGGCGGCGTGCTTGACGGCGATGCCCGCGAAGGCCCAGACAATGACCAGCATGTAGGCGATGTCCCCACGGGTGAGGCTGACCGCCGACGCGACGCCCGCTCCCACGACGAGCATGATGACCGCCCATGCCTCGGGGCTGATGCCCCAGCCGTTCCACTGAAGGTAGTCCAGGAGCGAGGTTACGTTGGCGATGGTTGCCACCGTGATCCAGCCCAGGTAGATGCTAAAAGGCACGTGCACCAGCCACGTGGCGGCCGCCGAAACGCGGGTGCGGCCGATGCCCAGCCGCAGGTAGATGGCGATCAGCAGCGCCAGCAGAGCCAGCATCGCCACGATCGTGAGCGGGAAGACCTCATAGTGCCAGAGGAAAAGCCAGACAATATTGGCCACGCAACTCAGCGCGAACAGGTACCCGATGCGGCGCAGGTGAGGATTCTCCCGTTGAGCGGGCAGGGCCTGGTAGATGGCAAAGCCGATCAACGCCAGGTAGATCAACCCCCAGATGGAGAAGACGTAGCCTGCCGGCACAAAATACACCTTGAAGCGGTCCGAGATTTCGCCGGTGTTCAGCCCGTTGAGCGGGAGCGCGTTCGCCAGGCCGTTGATCGCAATGGTGACGAGTACAGCCAGCACGTTGACCACTTGTCTGAGAATGTCCTTTTTCATCTCAAGCCTCCTTTTCGCTATACCCCCCCCGGGAAAGCAGCCACGGCCCCCTGCCCAGCAGGGGGCTTGTATAGGAGCCCCCTCGATGTTGCGATTATATCACAAATAGCGCCAATGCACGAATTGTGATTGCAGCACGACCAGCAGGCTCCCGTGCGTTTCGTGGCCTTTCGCATTTCTCGCGGTCCATAGGATCGCCGCTTGACAGTACTCGCGGTCGTAGTATAGTGCTGGCGAAGGAGGTAATCGCATGATCGGACGTACTCTCATCATTGCCCGCAAAGAACTGCTGCACATTCTCCGTAACCGGCGTACGCTGGCCGTCATGTTTCTGATCCCGGTCGTGCAACTGTTTCTCATGGGCTACGCCGCCACCACCGACATTGAGCACCTGCGCACGGCGGTGATGGACGCCGACCTCACCGCGCAGAGCCGGGAGCTGATCGAAGCCTATCGCGCCTCCAATTACTTTGACGTCGCCACCTACGTTGCCAGCGAAGAGGCGCTGGGCCAATTGCTGGACCAGGGGACCGTACGGGCGGGGATGATCGTTCCGACCGGCTACGGGGCCGACGTGACGGCCGGGCGGAAGGCCAGCATCTCCTTCGTCATTGACGGCTCCGACCCCACCGTCGCCAATGCCATCTATGCCGCTTCCCAGCAGATCGGGCAGGCACAGAACGTGCGCCTGGTCGAGCGGCGGCTGCACATCTCGCCGGATCAGATGGCGATGTTGCAGGTCCGCCCCCGGGTGTGGTACAACCCGGAGATGAGAAGCGCCAACTTCATGATCCCCGGGTTGATCGCTATGATCCTCTTCATGCTCACCGCCATGCTGACCGCCCTCTCCATCGTGCGGGAGCGGGAGACGGGCACCATCGAGCAACTGATGGTCACCCCCATCCGGCCCATCGAACTGGTGGTGGGGAAGGTGCTCCCCTACATCGCCGTCGCCTTCTTCGATGTGCTGGAGGTGCTGGTGATCGGTGTCTTTTGGTTCGACGTGCCGGTTCACGGCAGTGTCCCCTTGCTCCTGGCCCTCTCCGCCCTGTTCCTGATGACGTCGCTGGGCATCGGCATCTTCGTCTCCAGCGTCGCCAGCACCCAGCAGGAGGCCATGCTGCTGGTGTGGCTCATGATGCTGCCCTCGATCTTCCTGGCCGGTTTCTTCTTCCCTCTCGAGGCCATGCCCGCTTTCCTGCAAGTGCTCAGTTACCTGGTCCCCCTGCGCTACATGCTGATCATCATGCGGGGCATCGTGCTCAAGGGGGTGGGGCTAGAGGTGCTGGCCGGGCAGGTAGTCGCGCTGGCCGTCTTTGGCGTAGCGATCATGGTCTTCGCGGCGACGCGCTTCCGCAAGAGGCTGGGGTAGGATGAAGAATCAGCGAATCAGCGAATCGGCAAATCAGCAACCGGATGTACTCATTTGCATTGGCGAGCCAGGGAGTGAGGGCTGGGTTATCGAGGCGCACGATCTCAGCAAGCGGTTCAAGAAGGTCACGGCGGTGGATGGGCTCGATCTGAGCGTGCGGCGCGGCGAGATCTTTGGCCTGCTGGGGCCGGATGGGGCTGGCAAGACGACCACGATCCGCATGCTGTGCGCGATCATGGACCCCAGCGCGGGCAGTGCCCAGGTGGCAGGGTTCGACACTGTGAAGCAGTCGGAGGAGATCAAGAAGCGCATCGGCTACATGCCGCAACAGTTCTCTCTCTACAGCGACTTGACGGTGCTCGAAAACCTGGTATTCTTCGCCGACATTTTTGAGGTCCAGCGCCAGGAGCGGGAGGAGCGCATTGCCCGCTTGCTGGCGTTCGCCCGCCTGACCGAGTTTCAGGGGCGGCGGGCAGCCCATCTATCCGGCGGCATGCAGAAAAAACTGGCCCTGGCCTGTACCCTGATTCACTCGCCCGAAATCATCTTCCTGGACGAGCCGACTACCGGCGTGGATCCGGTCTCGCGGCGAGAGTTCTGGGACATCCTGACCGAACTGCACCTGCAAGGGGTGACGCTCTTCGTCAGCACCCCCTACATGGACGAGGCGGAGCGTTGCTCGCGGGTGGGACTGATGTACGAGGGGCAGATCGTCGTGTGCGACGCACCGGAGCGCATCAAGGGGTTGGTGGAGGGGGAGTTACTAGAACTCAGGCCCGGCCAGCTGCGCGAGGCTAGCACCCTGCTGTCGGGGCTGCCGGGGGTGCTGGAAGTGCAGACCTACGGCGACCTGCTGCACGTGTTCGTAGACGACGCCGGCGAACGCGTGCCCGCAATCCGGGCCGCGCTGGCCCAGGCGGGGATCGCCGTCGAGGGCTTGCGCCAGACCCGCCCACGCATGGAGGAGGCGTTTATTTCGCTCATAAGGAAGCAGATGGATGGGAGATGAGTAGCACGAGCCTCGAATCATGGAGGCTCCGCGCCCGGCAACTCAAGACCGAGACCTACGCGCTGTACCTGGCCTACCGCGACCCGCGCACACCGTGGCACGCCCGGCTGTTCGCGGCGCTGGTGGTGGGGTACGCCTTTAGCCCGATTGACCTGATCCCGGATTTCGTCCCGGTCCTGGGCTACCTGGACGACCTGCTACTGGTGCCGCTGGGGGTGCTCTTGGCGCTCAAGATGATCCCGCCTGCCGTGTGGGCCGAGAGTCGCGAGATGGCGCGCGAGGTGGTAGCGGCAGGCAAGCCGGTGAGCAGGACCGCGGCAGTGGTGATCGTCTTGCTCTGGTTGTTATTGGCGGCGGTGGGGGTTGCTGTAGTGAGGGTGTTATGAGTGATTATGCTGTCGAGGTAGTGGATCTGATCAAGAGGTTCGGGGATTTCACGGCGGTGGACGGAGTGACGTTCGAGATCCGGCGTGGAGAGATCTTTGGTTTCCTCGGCCCCAACGGTGCCGGCAAGACGACGACGATCCGCGTGCTGCTGGGGCTCCTACGGCCCACGTCGGGCCATGCCTCTGTGCTGGGGTACGACGTCGTGCGCCAGCCGGAAGAGATCCGCAAGCACATCGGCTACATGTCGCAGCGTTTCAGTCTCTACCAGGACCTGACGGTGAGCGAGAACCTGGACTTTTATGGCCGCACCTACGGCGTGCGCGGCGAGCGGCTGCGGAAGCGCAAGCAGTTCGCCATCGGCATGGCCGGGCTGGAGGGACGAGAGCGAGAGTTGACGCGCAACCTCTCCGGTGGCTGGAAGCAGCGGCTGGCGCTGGGGGCCGCCATCCTCCACGAGCCGGAGATGCTGTTCCTGGACGAGCC
>DATKWP010000325.1:0-2103 GCA_035529535.1 Anaerolineae bacterium
GGCCTGCACCGGGATCTCAAAGTAAATCTCGTCGCCCCAGGTCTGGGCGGTACCCACGATGGGCAGTGCCTCCCAGATTTGGCGGGCGGTGGGGCTGTCGTTCAGTTCGGCCTCCAGCGATACGTCTCCTGCAGAGATCAGAATCTTGTTCATGGCACTCCTCCTGTTCGTAACGGCAAGCGAACCACAACGGAAAAGGGAAGTGGTCATTATAGCACACCGCAGGGGCTTGACAAGATGTTCGCCGCTTCATTGGAGCAATCCTCAGATTCTCAGAAAACTCTTGACATCCACCGGAAAATGCCATAGAATTGTATGTACGGATGCAAGGGATGTCCGATGTCCCCATGTACTCATCGGCCCTCATCGGCCCCATCACCCCTCATCCGTGTCGTTATGGATCCAAAGGACAACCGGATGTCTCGACACTCCTATATCCTGGCCCACGACCTGGGGACGACCGGCAACAAGGCCAGCCTGTTCGACGAGCAAGGACACCCCGTAGCCAGCGCCTTCGCCAGTTACGAAACTGCGTACCCTTGCCCTGGCTGGGCCGAGCAGGACGCCCGCGATTGGTGGCGGGCGGTGCGGGATTCGACCCGCACACTGTTGGCCTCCAGCACCGTTGCCCCGGGCGACGTTGCCGTCGTCTGTTTCAGCGGGATGATGAATGGCGCGCTGGCGGTGGACGCGGCAGGCGCGCCGCTGCGCACGGCCATCATCTGGGCCGACCAGCGCGCTACTGCCGAGGAGAAGTTGCTGGCCCAACGCTGTGGCATGGAGCAACTCTACCGCCGCACCGGGCACCGCGCGAGCGCATCCTACACGGCGGCCAAGGTGCTGTGGATCCAGCGCCACCAACCCGACCTATACGCCTGCACCCACCAGGTGCTGCAGGCCAAAGATTACGCCGCCTACAAGATGAGTGGGGTCTTCGCCACCGATTATTCCGATGCCTCCAGCACCAACCTGTTCGACCTGGCCCGGCGCACATGGGCGGTGGACATCATCGAGGCGGTCGGGCTCGACCCGCGCATACTTCCGCCCGTGTACCCCTCTAGCACCGTCATCGGCCAGGTGACTGCACAGGCAGCCGCCGAGACCGGCCTCCTGGCGGGCACACCGGTGGTCATCGGCGGGGGTGATGGGGCCTGTGCCACCGTGGGGGCAGGCAGCGTGGACCCGGGGGATGCCTACAACTACGTCGGCTCCTCGTCCTGGATCGCCGTGACGGCTGCGGAACCCCTCTACGACCCCCAGATGCGTACCTTCACCTTTGCCCACCTCGATCCGCGCCTGTATTTTCCCACCGGCTCCATGCAGTCCGCCGGCGGTGCCTACGACTGGTTCGAGCGGCTGCTGCGGGGCGCAGGTGAGGCGCGGCTGTACGACGAGATGGGGGCAGCGGCGGCCACGGTCGAGCCGGGAGCGCGAGGGCTGCTCTTCCTGCCCTACCTCATCGGCGAGCGGAGCCCCCATTGGAACCCCCTGGCGCGGGGCGCGTTCGTCGGGCTCACGATGGCGCACGGCCGGGCCGAGATGGCCCGCGCCGTCTTGGAGGGGGTGGCCTTTAACCTGAAAAGCATTCTGGATGCCTTTCTGGAGCAGGGGGCACCCATCCAGGCGATGCGGTTGATCGGCGGCGGGGCGCGCAGCGCGCTCTGGCGGCAGATCCTGGCCGACGTCTACGGGCTGCCCATCCTGCGGCCCGCACTGGTGACGGAGGCCACCTCGCTGGGCGCGGCGATCGCCGGCGGGGTCGGCGTGGGCCTCTTTCCCGACTTCCGCGTCGCCCGCACGATCGTCGCGGTCGAGGAGGCCGAGCGGCCTGACCCTGCGCATACGGAGCGGTACGCCGCCCTGTACGACCTTTTCCGGCGAACCTACACAGCGCTGGAACCCATCTTCAACCAACTGGAGGATCATCTATGAGCATTGACACGTTCAACGTCATCCACATCGCACCCGAGTTCTTTACCGGGCGCGAAAAGACACTGGTAGAGTCCGGCCCGCTGTCCGCCTCCACTTTCCGCTTCGACAGCGGCGTGTGTGGGCTGCGGCTCAAGAACGAGTCGGGCAGCCTGGTATTGTTGCCTTTCCAGG
>DATKWP010000326.1:0-2067 GCA_035529535.1 Anaerolineae bacterium
ACAGGAGAAGGTCAACACAGAAGAGCGCATGGGTATGGACCTACAACGTTCGAAACCCGCCATAGACCAGCTTGGTCCGAAAGAAAACATCCGGGTCCTGATTGTGGACGATCACGCCGTAGTGCGCCAGGGGCTGCGCACCTTCCTGGAACTGCACGGCGCTCTGTCGCCTGCCGGCACGTCGTCAGACGACGTGTCCGCGCTGCCCATCGAGGTCGTGGGGGAAGCCGCCAACGGCGCCCAGGCGGTGGACCTGGCCGGCCGGTTCCAGCCCGACGTGGTCCTGCTCGACCTGGTCATGCCCGGGATGGATGGCATCCAGGCCACTCCCAGGATCGTCGCGTGCAGTCCCCATTCGCGCGTGATCATCCTGACCTCTTTTGGCGAAGAGGACAAGGTCATCCCCGCCGTTCGCGCCGGCGCCCAGGGGTACCTGCTCAAGGACATTCCTCCCGATGAGTTAGCCAGGGCCGTGCGTGCCGCTTACCTGGGCCAGGTGCAACTGCATCCGGACGTAGCCAGGAAACTGATGTCGGCCGTGGCGGCCCAGGACCCCCCTACGGGTAAGCCAGGCCAGGCGGCCGTGGATGAACTGACCGGGCGGGAACTCGAAGTGCTGGGCTTGATCGCCAGGGGGTTCAACAATCGCGAGATCGCCGAAACCATGGTGATCAGCGAAAAGACGGTCAAGACGCACGTCAGCAGCATCCTTGGCAAGTTGCACCTGGAGGACCGCACCCAGGCCGCCATCTACGCCTTGCGCCACGGCCTGGCACCGGATGAGGGCTGATGCGCAGGGCCGGCGCCTACCTGATCTATGCGGCGGTGACGCTGCGCGGCCTGGTGCGTCTGGCAAACGAGCCGTGGTTCGGCCTGGCCGCGGTTCTGCTGGCGATGTACGGTCTTTTACTGGTGCTCGCCGAGCCCCGCATCGTCCAGCGTGGACCCTTGCGCTTTTCTCAGGCTGAGCACTCGGGCCTCGTTCTGAGACACGGCGGAGAGCCGGCCCAGGGTGAGCCGTGGCTTCCGCTCGTCTACCTGCTCTTGCAGTCTGGCCTGGTGGTCTGGCTGCTGCTCGTCCCCCCTATCTTGGATTTTTTCGGCCTCCTGTTCATCCCGCTCAGCCTGCAGGCAGTTTTCCTCTTCGGGCGGCGCCTTGGGTTCCTCTGCATTGCGCTTTTCTTCCTGGCCATGGCTGGCCCGATGCTGGTTGATGAGAAAGGCTGGATCTTTGGACTGGCGATGACAGCACTGAACACTGGCTATTGCCTGCTATTCAGCGGCTACGCCCACCAGGTGCAAAGAGCCGAAACGGTGCGAAGGCACAACCAGCACATACTCGGCGAGCTGCAGGTCGCCCACCGGCAGCTCCAGGGCTATGCCGCGCAGGTGGAGGAACTGGCCGCCGAGCGGGAACGCAGCCGGCTGGCGCGCGAGCTGCACGACTCGGTCACCCAGACGGTTTTCAGCATGAATCTGACCGTGCAAAGCGCGCGCCTGCTGCTAGAAAGAGAGACTGGCCGTGCCGCCGGCCAACTCGAACGGCTGGAGGAACTGGCCGCCAGCGCCATGGGCGAGATCCAGGCCCTGGTCTCACAGTTGCGCCCACGGTCGGTGGCCGAAGAAGGGTTGCCAACGGCCCTGCGCCTGCTGGCGGCCGAGCGGCAGGCGCGCGATGGGCTGGACGTGACTGTGGAAGTGAGCGACGAACGGGTTCTGCCCGAGCCGGTGGCAGCCGGCCTATACCGTATCGCCCAGGAGGCGCTCACCAACGTGGCCAGGCACGCCGGGATGCAGCAGGCGACCGTCCGCCTGCACCTGGCTGGGGAGGCGTCCTTGCTCGAGATCGAAGATGGTGGCCTGGGCTTCGACCCCCAGTCGGCCTCGAGCCAGCGCGGCCATCTCGGCCTGGTGGGCATGGCCGAGCGGGCGCGCGAGATAGGCTGGAGCCTGTCCATCGAATCTCGACCCGGGTGCGGCACGCGCGTGCGGGTCGAAGGGAATCCGCCGGGAGGTGCGGCATGAGCCGGGTGCTTCCTACTCGCCACTACCAGGAGGGCTACCTGA
>DATKWP010000327.1:0-7269 GCA_035529535.1 Anaerolineae bacterium
CGACGTTGCGCATGGCAGACCCAGAGCAGTTCATGCCGGTACGGACCGTGGTACCAGGGGTGAGCGAGCGGACCGAAGCTGCAGTACTAAAGGCGCTGGAGCTGGCCCGCTCACAGCGCTGGCAGAGCGCAGTGGAGATGGGGCAGACATTGGGGCTTCCCATTCCGATGTGGAGTGGACAGCAGGCGAGCAAACAGGCTACACCTGTCCGGTCCGCGCGAGGGGGTACACGGCGGATATTGGAAGGGGCGGTTCCATCCGTGCCGTCTACTATCTCATCAGTGGTGCCCTCCGCTGGGGAGCCGGCGCCGGCCAGACAGCGGAAGCCCGCGTGGCCCTGGGTGCTGGGAGGGGTAGCACTGCTGGTGTTGGTGGTAGGGTTCATGGTGAAAGGTATAGAGCTGCCAGCAACCGGTGCTATTCCACCGACGATAAAGGCTGCAGCCCAAGCGACGAGTATACCACACCCAACGGCCACACCCAGGTCGGCAATGGCAACAATGCCGATCAAAGTTGCCATCCTGGCTCCAATGAGCGGTGACGTGGCGATCTTTGGCGAGTCCACCAAGAACGGCGCGATGGTCGCCATCGAGGAGTGGAACGCCAAGGGCGGCCTGCTGGGACGGCAGATTGAGGCCATCGTCGAAGACAGCCAGTGCAGCGCCGAGCCGGCCGTCAGTGCGGCCAACAAGGTCATTTCCCAGGACGGCGTCAAGTACATCATCGGCGAGGTCTGCTCCAGTGCCTCCATCCCCGTCTCCGAAATCACGGCGGCCAAGGGCGTGCTGCAGATCAGCCCCACCTCCACGAACCCCCAGGTGACGGTGGACCAGGCTGGCAACGCCAAGCCCACGGTCTTCCGCGCCTGCTTCATTGACCCCTTCCAGGGCACGGTCGGTGCCCAGTTCGCGCTGACTGAACTGGGGGCCAAGACCGCCGCGGTGTTGCTGGACCAGGGCAACGACTACGTGCGCGGCCTGGCCGAGTACTTCCGCGAGGCCTTCGAGGCCGGCGGTGGGCAGGTCGTCGTCTGGGAGACCTACACGGCTGAGGACTCGGACTTTTCGGCCATCCTGACCAAGGTCAAGGACGCCAGCCCCGACATCCTCTACTTGCCTGACTACTACTCCACCGTAAACCTGATCGCGGCCCAGGCCCGCGAGGTGGGCATCACCGCCACGATGCTCGGTGGCGACGGCTGGGACTCCTCACAACTGGACCGTGCAGCGGTGGACGGTGGGTACCACACCAACCACTACTCTGCCGCCGACCCGCGCCCCATCGTCCAGGAGTGGGTCAAGAAGTACACGGCCAAATACGGCGCCGAGCCCGACGCGCTGGCCACGCTGGCCTACGATGCGGCCAACGTGCTCTTCCAGGGCATCGAGAAGGCCGGCAAGGACGATCCCCTGGCGGTCGCCAAAGCGATGGAGGGGATGACGTTCAGCGTCGTGTCCGGGGAGATCACGTTCGATGCTCAACATAACCCGATAAAGTCGGCTGCCATCCTCCAGGTTAAGGACGGACAGGTGAATTTCGTGACCATCATCGCGCCGTAAGGGCGTTCGAGCGGCAGGTTTCTGGCCGGGGGGACCGTACGGCCCCCCCGGCCACTTAGTATGGAGGAGACGATGGCTGCGGTACAAGTGAAACAAGGTAGCAGTGCAGTACCATTCCGGCGCAGCGGACTGTGGTTCAACCGTGCCAGCCAGGGCGTGCTTGCCCTGGGGGGTGTTGGGGTCCTCTATGCGCTCGTCCGTGCAGCAGCAGGCAACCCCGACGTTTTTTTCCAGCAGGTGCTGAACGGCCTGCAGTTGGGATTTATCTATGCCCTGATCGCCCTGGGCTACACGATGGTGTATGGCATCGTGAAGCTGATCAACTTTGCCCACGGCGACGTGTTCATGGTGGGGGCATTTACCAGTTTCTATGCCATTTCTATGCTGGACCTGCACCACTGGCCGTTGCTGGTGTGGCCCGCAATGAATGAGAGTGTAGGGACGATCGTCGGAGCGGTCACGGTCATCCTCATTTCTATGGTCATGTGCGGGACGCTGGCCGTGACGATTGAACGCTTTGCCTACCGCCCCCTGCGCAACGCGCCCCGCATTGCGGCGCTGATCACGGCCATCGGCGTCTCGTTCTTCCTGGAGTACTTCGGGGCGCTGCCCTTCGCTTACACCAACAACTACATTACGTACCCTCGCCCCTTCGAACTGAGTGTTCTGAGTGGTAACGCCATACCACGGGCTGGTATCGGCGTGGTTTGTGGGGTGTTTGTGCTCGCGTGTATTGCCTATGGCGTGTTGACCTGGCTGGCAAGGCGGGGGAACCAAAAGGCTCTAGTCTGGCGCAGGCATCCTTTGCTACAGTTGGGGCTGTTGCTGGGAGGGTTCCTGACTGTGGTGCTCATCCTGGTTGGCGTTGTGCCCGTAGTGGGTGGGGAGGAATGGGACCTGACGGTATCCAACGTGATGCTGGTGATCATGGTCGCCTCGATCTTCTTGCAGGTGGGGCTCCAGTACATCGTCCAGCGCACGCGCCTGGGCAAGGCCATGCGCGCCTCGGCCTACGACAAGCCGACCGCGCGGCTCATGGGCATCAACGTGGACATGGTCATTGCCGCCACCTTTGCCCTGGCCGGAGGGTTGGCCGGGGCTGCCGGCGTGCTGTACGCCACCGCTTTCAAACAGGTCCATCACCTGATGGGTATCATCCCTGGCCTGAAGGCGTTCGTGGCGGCGGTGATCGGCGGTATCGGAAGTATCCCGGGTGCGCTGGTGGGTGCGCTGATCATGGGGCAGACCGAAGTCATCAGCGCGGGCTTTATCTCCACCCCTATGCGCGACGCGATCGCGTTCTCGATGTTGATCATCGTCCTGCTGATCCGGCCACAGGGCATCTTTGGTGAGCCACCAGGGGAGAAGGTGTAGGAGGCACACAATGCTGCGACGATTGCGAGGATCAAGCGCTTACGTTCTCCTGGGTGCGGTGCTCGTCTTTGTGGTGGTCCAGGTGCTGCTCAGCCTGGGCGTCATCAACGACTACTGGCGCGGCATCCTCTTCTGGGGTGCGGCCATCACCATGGTGAGCCTGGGGCTGAACCTGATCTATGGGTTCAACGGGCAGTTCTCGCTGGGCCAGTATGGGTTTTACGGCATCGGCGCCTACGCTTCAGCCGACGTCACGTATCGCTGGGTGCATAGCGATCCCGGGGGGCTGGTCGTGGTCATCGGTGGGTGTGCGTTGGCGCTGCTGTTGCTGTTGGGGGTGTCCGCACTGCTGCGCCGGTTCTACGGAGTGAGCACACTGGCCAAATTCATGTTCAGCCTGCTGGCGACAGTGTTGGGGTTCTTCCTGGCTGTGCGTGTGCTCAATCCCGTGCTGGGTCCCCCTGTCTACGCTTTTCTGCAGAGCCTGCCGGCTGTGGTAGTCCAGCAGGTCGTGTTCTTCCTGGCGCTGTTGGGTGGGGCTACGCTGGCCGGGATTATCAGTTACCTGTTCGGTATTCCGGTCCTGGAGTTGGGGTCTGACTACTTTGGCATCGCCACGCTGGGGTTCACCATCATTATCAAGGTGCTGGCGGACAATACGGATACCTTGCTCCCCTTCCCGGAGATGAAGGGGGCGCGCGGCATGGTGGGCATTCCGCCGTGGACGACCTGGCCGTGGGTCTTCCTGGCTTTTATATTCGTCGTGCTCCTGATGCGCAACGTTCTGCACTCCAGCACCGGGCGGGCCATCGTCTCGGTGCGCGAAGACGAGCGGGCGGCCAGATTGATGGGCATCAACGTGACTTCCTACAAGGTTCTGGCCTTCGTACTCGGAAGTTTTGTGGCTGGCCTGGCCGGTGGCATCCGTGCCCACGACCTGGCCTTTCTCCACCCCCAGAGTTTCAACTTCATCAAGTCGTTCGACCCGCTCATCATCGTCGTCTTCGGCGGGCTGGGAAGCTTGACCGGGACGATCTTCGCCGGTTTTGCCTGGATTCTGCTCCTGGAAGGCGTGCTGCGCCTTTACTTGCCGGAGGGCTTTGAGACGTGGCGGTTCGTCGTCTATCCCTTGATCCTGCTCGTGATGATGCTTTTGCGCCCGCAGGGGCTCATGGGCAAGTATGAGATCGGCTTCCTGCGCCAGCGTTTGCCGGCACCGCGCAAGAGAGCGGAGCAGCCGGCGGAGGAGGTGGGGGCATGAAGGGACGGCCGGAATCCCTGAGTCCTGACGTCGAACAACGCCCTGTGGTGATGGTGATTGAGGACCTGACCCATTACTTTGAGAGCCTGCGGGCGGTGTACGATTTCTCCGTCACGCTCAAGCAGGGGGAGTTGGTCGGGCTGATCGGTCCCAACGGGGCGGGCAAGACGACCATCTTCAACCTGGTCACGGGTGTCTACCTCCCGACGGAAGGCAGTGTCCACTACGACGGGATCGAGTTGCTCGGCCTGCCGTCTCACGAGATCATCCAAATGGGCATCGCCCGCACGTTCCAGAACATCCGCCTGTTTGCCAATCTGACGGTGCTGGACAACGTGCGGATCGCCTTCCACCCGCACGCCGGGTATGGGCTGCTGGATTCGATCCTGCGCCTGCGGCGTTTCCACGACAAAGAAGCGGCGATGACGGAACAGTGCCAGGAGCTCCTGGGCATCTTCGGCCTCGAGGAGCGCCAGAATGACATTGCGGGCAGCCTGCCGTATGGCCTGCAGCGGCGGTTGGAGATCGCCCGGGCGCTGGCCACGCGCCCGCGCTTGCTGCTGCTGGATGAGCCGGGCGCCGGGATGAACCCCCAGGAAATTGACCAGTTGATGGAGCTCATTCACTTCATCCGCGATCGCTTCAGCCTGACCATTTTCCTGGTCGAGCACCGTATGCGGCTGGTGATGAACATCTGCGAGTGGATCACGGTGATGGACTTTGGGGAGATCATCGCCCGTGGGACGCCCGCAGAGGTGCGCAATGACCCAGGCGTGATCGAGGCCTACCTGGGCCGCCAGGCGATCCGCTGAGATAGGGGAGGTAGAACATGCCGCTGTTGAACATTGAGGATCTGGTCGTGTCCTATGGGGCGATCCGTGCGCTGCATGGCATCTCGTTCCACGTGGATGAGGGAGAGGTCGTGACGCTGATCGGGGCGAATGGGGCGGGCAAGTCCACTACGCTGCGCGCCATTTCTGGTCTCTTGCCCCCCGACCGCGGCCGGATCATGTACGATGGAACAGACCTCACCCAGGTGGGTGCGGATATGATTGTGCGGATGGGGATCGTGCAGGTGCCGGAAGGCCGGAAGATCTTTGCACCGCTCACGGTGCGAGAGAATCTGGAGATGGGTGCCTATACCCGCCGCGATCAGGCCGAGATTGAGGAGAGCATGGAACAGGTCTTCAACCTGTTCCCCCGGCTCAGAGAGCGGGCCGAACAGAGGGGCGGTACGCTCTCCGGTGGGGAGCAGCAGATGCTGGCCGTGGCCCGCGCGCTAATGGGCAAGCCGCGCCTCTTGCTGATGGATGAGCCCTCGATGGGGCTGGCCCCTGTCCTGGTGGAGGAGATCTTTAGTACCATCGAGCGGATTAGCCAGCAGGGGGTGACCATCCTGTTGGTCGAGCAGAACGCCCACATGGCGTTCTCCGTGGCCAACCGGGGCTATGTGCTGGAAACCGGTGTGGTTCAACTGGAGGGCACTTCTACAGAGTTGCGGGAGAACCCGCAGGTGCGGCAGGCCTACCTGGGTGGGGATTAGCGGTCAGGGAGTAGTGATCAGGGATCAGTGATCGGTGTGATGGGCGAGGCCTCCTGTCGGTACAAACCGGTGGGAGGCCTCTTTCGCGATCCAGCACGGCAAAGGTAGCACGTGGATAGTTCTCGAAAATTCCCCATCCAAAGGTCGTCAGCGTGAGATGGCGGCACTCAGGACTGCCTTCGTGTAGGCCAGCCGGAAACCGGCCCGCTCGACATTCCGTTGCGAGTCGCTGCCCGGCGAGGTGAGCACCAGCGCCAGGTCGCACCCTTGCTCTCGTGCCGCCCGGCGGGCGAGAGCAAGATCCACAAACAGCTCAGAAGCCCTCCAGCCGGCTGAGGTCGGCGATGCCATCGGCGAGCGCCGCCACGTGCTGCAAGAGCGCCAGCCGGTTCTCCCGCAGCGCCGGATCCTCCGCCATTACCATGACCCCCGACTCCTTGGCGAAGAAGCGGTCAATGACGTCCACCAGCGGCAGGAAGGTGGTGAGGAATTCGTCCACCGTGCTCTGCGGCGCGACCCGGGCCCGGGCTTCCTGGTACGCGGCGTGCAGTTCCTCCTCGGCGGGGTGCACGAAGCGGGCCGGGTCCAGGGGGAAGCGCTCCTCGAACTCGCGGGTGATGCGCACGCAACGGGCATAATTGTCCAGGGTGCGGCTCCAATCGTCGCGCACGACCCAGCGGGAGAGCGCTTCGACCGCCTGGTGGGCGCGGAAGGGGTCGTCGCCCCGCGCGGCCAGCACCGCGTCCACCACGTCGTAGTGGAAGCCCTGCTCGCGCAGGGTCCCCCGCAGCCGCTCGACGACGAAGGCGAGCGCCGCCGTGAGGGTGTCCTGGGACATCTCCACCGGCAACAGGCGGGCGGCCGCCGCCAGCCCTTCCCGTATGGAGAAGGGCACCCCGTGGGCGAGCAAGGCTTGTACCAGGCCGAGCGCGTCGCGCCGCAGGTGGTAGGGGTCGGCCGAACCGGTGGGGGTCAGCCCCACCGCGAAGAGGCCCGCCAGGCTATCGAGCCGGCTGGCCAGCCCTACGACCAGGCCGGTCCGGGTGCGGGGCAACGCGTCGCCCGCGGAACGGGGCAGATAGTGCTCCAGGATCGCTTCGGCCACGGCGGGCAGTTCCCCCGACTTGAGGGCGTATTCCCGTCCCATAGCCCCTTGCAGGCTGGTGAACTCGACCACCATGTGGGTCGCCAGGTCCGCCTTGCACAAGTGAGCGGCTCGTTGGGCAATCTGCGTCTCCTCGTCGCTCAGCCCGAGCGTCTGGGCCAGGTGGCCCGCCAGTTGTTCCAACCGGTGGGTCTTGTCGAGCATCGAACCCAGCCGTTCCTGAAAGGTGAGCGTTGCCAGGCGGGGGAGGAATGCCTCCAGTGGCTTCTCGGTGTCGCGGCGGTAGAAGAAATCCGCGTCGGAGAAGCGGGCGCGGATGACCTCCTGGTTGTCGTGAGCCACGACGTCCATGTGTTCCTGGCCCCCGTTGCGGACGCCGACGAAGTAGGGGAGTAGGGATTGCGGATTGCGGATTGCGGATTGCGGA
>DATKWP010000328.1:0-24816 GCA_035529535.1 Anaerolineae bacterium
TCTCCCATCGTCGCCTCGCGCGGCGCATAGAGAAAGACCATCCCCAGCGCAGCGAACACGCCAACTGCGCTGGCGATGATGAGAAGCAGTCCTGAAATGTCCCTGATTTTCATCGCATCCTCATGGGTTGAACCACAGAGACACGGAGAACACAGAGTTTCGTTTATTTGGTTCTCAGTGTCCTCCGTGCCTCCGTGGTGAAGATCACTCCTCCACCACGTAACCGAAGGTGACCATCGCCACGGCCACGACGATCAGGTCGTACGCGACCAGCAGGCGCACCCACCCACCCACCTCTGCCAGTGTCCCACCCTCCACCAACCCGCCGGTAGCCTGCACGGCGGCGATGAGGGCAGGTGTCGCCAGCGGCAAGAGCAGGATCGGGAGCATGACCTCCCGCGCCCTCGTATTGACGGCGATGGCTGCCAGCAGCGTCCCCACCGCTGCGTACCCTACCGTCCCCAGCGCCGTCACCACCAGCACCCCACCCTGCAAGAGCGGCACGTCGAAGAGGGCGGAGAACAGGGGCAACAGGGCAACCTCCACGATCCCCATCAAGATCAGGTTTCCTATCGCCTTACCGAAAAAGATGGCGCTGCGGTCCATGGGAGCCAGCAGCAGCCCATCCATGCAGCCGGACTGCTGCTCGCGCGCCAATGACCGGCTTAGACCCAACGTCCCGGCAAATGCGACCGTTGCCCACAGCACCCCGGGCGCTGCCGCCCGCGCCACTGTCCCTCGCAAGTCCAACGCGAAACTAAAGACCAACAGCGCGAGTACGGAAAAGACCAGCATGGCGCTGACCATCTCCCGCGTGTGGAGTTCAACGCCCATGTCTTTGACGACGATAGCCCAGACCTTGCGCAGAAAGCCCAAATCGGAGACTCCAAATCCCAAACGCCAAACTCCGAGGGCATCCCTCTCACCTGCCGGCGGTCAGAGCGCGGTACGTGTCAGCGAACGTGGCCGAGTCAATGCTCTCGCAGCGTTCATCGTAGACGACGCGCCCCTGCGCCAGCACCAGCACCCGCCGGCCCACCGCCAGGCTCTGCTCCAGGTCGTGGGTGGTCAGCAGAATCGTAGCGCCCTCTCCAGCCAATTCTATCAACATGCCGCTCAACACGTGGGCCGCTTCGGGATCCAGGCCGGTATACGGCTCGTCCAGCAGAAGCACCTGGGGCCGGTGGAGCACGGCACGAGCCACCGCCAGCCGCTGCTGCATCCCTCTCGAGAACGTGCGCACCAGGTCGTGCCGCCAGGCTGCCAGCCCCACCCGCTCAAGCAAGGCCGCCATACGCGCTGGGCCATCATCCAGGTCGTACAGCCGCGCGTAGAAATTCAGGTTCTGTTCGGCGGTCAGGTCGTCATAGAGGAGGGTACGATGGGAGAGGAAGCCGATCTTGCGGCGCACCTCTGTCCCGGCGCGTACTGCGTCCAGGCCGGCGATGCGCACCGTGCCGGAGGTAGGCCGCGTCAGCGTCGCCAGGATGCGCAGGAGGGTCGTCTTGCCCACACCATTGGGGCCCACTACCGTCACACACTCCCCCGCTGCCACTGCCAGGTTCACTCCCGCCAGCGCCACCCGCGGGCCAAAGGACTTGGTTAGATCACGGATTTCGATCATCTGGTCCAAGGGCATGGCTCGAATGCCGGGCCACGTACCGAATCTGAAAGGCAAGCACGGAGCCTGCGATCGCTAACATCAATGCTCCCCAACCTGGCCGGGGATTCCCTCCTCGTAGCGGGAGGGACATTTGAGGAGGACCTCGTCGGCGTAGAACAGGCCATCCTCTCGCAGTTGGCCGCGGACGATGGCCTGTGCCTGGTGCTGTAACAGGTCCGGCTTCACCTCGCCGTAGACCACGTCCAGGCGCGGGGCGTCCGGGTCCTGGACGGCCGCGTGGAGGACCGCCGCCAATCCACCGGCCCGCTCCACCTCCTGGGGATCACCCGGCACCTGGACGATGGTGAAAGCCACCCGGGGAACGGCAGGGTCGTAGGCGATGGTATCCCCCAGGACCACGCCGGAGACAGTGATGGGCCGGCCGATGGCCTGCTCCCCCATGGCCCACAGTTCGGTGACGGTGAGAAAATAGCGGGCTGTGTGGCCGGTGCTGCTCACGATCAGGTAGGCTACAGCGGCCACGATGATCAACCCGGCGACAATCAGAGTCGTTTTGCTCTGCATAGAATAAGTATACCTGGACTCTGCTCAAAGCACAACTGCAAGATGTGCACTTGGTGGTATAATGTGCCCGGTATGGATCGCCAAACCTTCGAACAACTTGTAGCGGATAGCCTGAACGGCCTGCCCGAGGCTTTCCGCGCGAGACTGGACAACGTAGACGTGGTGGTGGAAGACTGGCCCGACCCCGAGACGATGCGGCTGGCCGGCGTACACCATCCAGCCCAACTGTTGGGCTTCTACCACGGCGTTCCCCAGACCAAACGAACCCATCACTATGGCCTCGTCCTGCCAGACAAGATCAGCATCTACCAACGCCCGATCGAAATGCGCTGCCGCACCATAGATCAACTTCGCGCAACAGTCCAGCGCGTCCTGCGGCACGAAATAGCCCACCATTTCGGACTGGGCGACGACCGGCTGCGAGAGATTGGGGCGTACTGAGACCTCAGAGGGCGATTTCACCTGCCGCAGCGGTGGCAATTAACAAGGCTGTAATCAGCCTGTAACCCATTCCCAAATGGCTCATGCTACAATCGGGCAGTAAACCGGCAGGAGCAGAGCCACGCTGTCATTGTCGCTTATGGACACTGATAGTATAATACGTGCCCAGACCTGGGTTTATCGCCCACGGCTTCCTGGCCGCCACATCGTATTGTACCGGCCCCAGCCGCATCATCAGCACTAATTTGAGGAGCATAGAAATATGGCACAGCGTGCACCGACCGCCCCTGCATCAACCCCGGATGTACCCATCCGCTTTGCCCCACCCGCACCCACCTCGATCAAAGAGACAGGACTTGGGCTGGGGTTGCTGACCGACCTGGCGCTCAAGATCATGTACCTGGAGGGGAACCTCTCAGGGTATGAACTGGCCGAACGCTTGAAACTCCCCTACGCTGGCGTGGTAGCAGAGGTTCTGGAGTTTCTGAAACGCGAGAAACTGTGCGAAGTGAAAGGGGCCACCGGATTCGCGGAGGCAGCCTACGAATACGCGATCGCCGACAAAGGGCGCGCTATGGCCCGTGAGGCGCTCGACCGCAGCAACTACGCTGGCCCCGCTCCCGTCACACTGGCGGCCTACACCGAAGCGATCCATCGCCAGCCACTGGGCAGCGTCACCGCCAACCAGCGCACGATGCGCCAGGCGCTATCTCATCTGGTCATCGGCGAGGACACCTTTGCCCAGTTGGGGCCGGCCGTGAACTCGGGCCGCTCTGTCTTCCTGTTTGGTCCGCCAGGCGATGGCAAGACCGCCATCGCCGAAAGCATCGGCAGAATGCTGCTAGGCAACGCCATGTACATTCCCTACGCACTGGAGATTGGAGGCCAGATAATCCGGGTCTTCGACAGCGTCAACCACGTTCCAGCCGAGGACTCGTCGTCCACGCCTCGGAACCACGACCCACGCTGGGTACGCATCCGGCGGCCCGTCATCTCCGCCGGGGGTGAACTCACCCTGGAGACGCTTGACCTGGCATACGATGAGACCAACAAATACTACGAAGCTCCGTTCCAGGTGAAAGCAAACGGCGGGATGCTCCTGATTGACGACTTCGGCCGCCAGCAGGCCCGGCCGCGCGACCTGCTCAACCGGTGGATCGTGCCCCTGGAGAAGCGGGTGGACTATCTGACCCTGCACACCGGCCGCAAGATCGAGATACCGTTCGACGTACTGATCGTCTTCTCCACCAACCTGGCCCCCCGCGACCTGGTGGACGAGGCCTTCCTGCGGCGCATTCGCCACAAGATCGAGATCAAAGACCCTACCTGGGACGAATATCGCGAGATTTTCCGCCGGGTGTGTGAAACCAAAGGGGTACCTTACGACGAGCGCGGGCTGGCTTACCTGATCCAGGAGCACTATCTCAAACCCAACCGTGCCAAACGAGGTTGCCACGCGCGTGACATCCTGGACCAGTTGATAGACATCGCCCACTACCTGAACATACAACCCGTGTTGAGCAAGGACCTGATTGACCGGGCCTGCAACGCCTATTTTGTCGAAATCTAGGGCAGTGGCGGACGAGTACGTCCGTGGACGAGTACGTCCGTGGCGGGTGAGTACACCGGGTGGGTACACCGAGGGTGAGTACACGGCGGGTGAGTACACCCGCTTGTAGGAGGGTTAGAAATTGCCGCAAGCAGATGCGGACGAGTACGTCCGGGTGAGTGCACCCGAGAGGACATTGTGGGTGAGTACACCCCTGGAGAGTGACCGGACCCTGAACATCGCCCACCGCGGGGCCAGTGCTGCCGCGCCGCCCAACACGTTGGCCGCTTTCAAGAAAGCCATCGAACTGGGCGCCGACGGCATCGAATTCGACGTCCACTTCTCCGCCGACGGCGTACCGGTGGTCATCCACGATTTCACCGTGGATGCCACCACCGACGGCAGCGGGCGCGTGGCAGACCTCACGCTCGCCC
The DNA here is from genome assembly GCA_035529535.1 of Anaerolineae bacterium. GTDB lineage: Bacteria > Chloroflexota > Anaerolineae > B4-G1 > B4-G1 > DATKWP01. The sequence continues at coordinate 4,613 of DATKWP010000328.1, forward strand.
AACTCAAGCAACTGGATGCCGGTACTCGTTTCGACCCGGCTTTCACGGGCGAGCGCATTCCCACCCTGGACGAAGTGCTTGAGGCAGTGCGCGGCCGGCGCGGATGGGGGGGTGAATTGCTCCTCAACGTCGAACTGAAAACTACCAGCCCGGGCGACAATGGGCTAGAGCGCGCGGTGATCACGCTGGTCGAGCAGCACAGCCTGAGCCGCCGCGTGCTCTTTTCGTCGTTCAACCCCTTCTCTCTGCGGCGCGCCAAGAGAATCGCCCCCCATATTCCGGCGGGCCTTCTCTACGACCAGGGTCTATCGTTGCCCTTGCGCCGGGCCTGGCTGGCCTTCCTGGCCCCTCACGAGGCACGCCATCCTCACTACAAGATGGTGGATGCACGCTACATGGCCTGGGCGCGCCGGCGTGGGTACCGGGTCAATACCTGGACGGTGGATGACCCGGCCGAGATGCGCCGCCTCGTGGGCCTGGGGGTGAACGGCATTATCACCAACGTTCCCGACGTCCTGCGGAGCGTGCTCGAATCCCAGGCGTGACGAGCCAAGGTGCCAATGTCCGACCCGCAACGCGGATGGGGCCGATGGGGCATCGGGCATCCGACGAACACCGCCTCCCGCCACGGGCACCATCCGCCGGGCTACGTCCTTCACCCGTTGCACATCGCCCTCACCCTTACCGAGTTGGTGGGGCGCATCCACCCACTGGCCCTCACGCCGGCCTGGCTGGCACTGGCCGCGATCGCCTGTTGGCCGTGGGGAACGCTCCGCCTCCCGGCTGCCATCCTGGCACTGGCCTTCACGCTTGCCGACGGGGCTGGCCTGGCCCTGCTCCCCAGGCTAAGACGTTCGTTCGGCGCGGTCACACCGCCCTTGCTGGCATTGAGCCTCGTGCATACGGCGCTGGCGTGGGCCGCAGGGCGCGGATGGGTACATCCGAGCGGATGGGACCATCCGACCTCAGCCACCTGGTCCGGCTTGCTGGTGGCGACCGTACTCCACCTGGCCGTCTCAGGTGCCTTCGCCTACGCGACCTGGATCGAGCCGTTCCGTCTCGGCGTCACGCAGGCCCGCTTGCGCTCCGCCAAACTCAACGGCCCCACCCCGCTGCGCCTGCTCCACATCAGCGACCTGCACGTCGAGCGCACCACCGCCCGCGAGGAACGGCTGCTCCGCCTGGTCGAGGAATTGGCTCCCGACGTCGTCGTACTCACCGGTGACTATCTCAACCTGTCGTACGTGTACGACGCCACGGCGCAGGCCGAGGCCCGCGACCTGCTGTCGCGCCTGTGTGACGTCGCCCACGGCCCGATCTATGCCATCACCGGGAGTCCGCCGGTGGACCGTTCTGACGTCGTACCGGCCATCTTCGCGGGGCTGCCCATCGCCTGGTTGCCCGAAACGATCGAGGAACTCTACCTCAATGGCCACACGATACAGATCGCCGGGCTCAGTTGCCTGCGCGAGCGCCGCCTGGATGCCCCTCGCCTGCGCCGCTTGCTGGGCGAGCATCGCACGCCCGAGTTTACCTTGCTACTCTACCACTCTCCAGACCTGATGCCGGAAGCAGTAGAGGCAGGCATAGATCTCTACCTCTGCGGCCACACCCACGGCGGGCAGATCCGTCTACCCCTGTTCGGTGCGCTGATCACCAGTTCCGACTTCTGGAAACGCTACGAGATGGGCCGGTATGAGGAGGGCAACACAACGCTCTATGTGAGTCGAGGATTGGGGATGGAGGGATTGGGCGCTCCACGCGCCCGTTTTCTGGCCCCGCCCGAGATCGTCCTGTGGACCTTATCCTCCTGAGTACCCCGCCCTGTTGTCTGATCCCCTGCCCTATTTTTCGAGGAGGCCTTTCAACAGACCCAGGCCTTCCTCAATTTGCCTGGTCACCAGGCCGGCCGCCATACCTCCGCCCGGGATGTCGTACTCGATGGCCATTTTGACCACGGACTGATTGCCCTGGCCGGAAAAGGCGAACGACCAGACACTTGGGATCCCATGGGTCTGTACTGCAAAGAGTTCATTCGGAGCGAACTTGATGACCTCTCCCTTGCCGCTGAAAGTGGGCAATGGCCCCAGTTTGAACTCCCAGTTGTAGGTGGTGCCCAGGCCTGACCCAGACAAGTTGGAGACACTGGTCAAGGGAGGAACCCACTCGGGCCATCGGCGGATATCGGCGATCACGTTGAACGCCTTGTCCACAGGTACGTTGAACTGTGCTTCTTTTTCGGCAACTGCCATTCCGATTCCTCCTGAGGTTAAGATGTATGGAACTCTTGCACTCCCAGATGAGGTAGATAATGCCTCACCATCCACCGTATAGTATAGCATGGTTCGGCCGAAATTGGCAACCCCCCTGGCAGTCAATCTTACCGGGAACTCAAGGGCAACGGCGGTCGAGTACGTCCGGGTGCACTTGCTCAAGTCTGCTACTGTGCTATAATTATACCTCATGTCACCGTTACTGATCATTTTCATCGCTACCGCCCTGGTCTTTGACTTTCTGAACGGCTTTCACGACAGCGCCAACATCGTCGCGACCATGATTTCATCGCGAGCGATGGGCCCACGCCGCGCCTTGCTGCTCAGTGCTTCAGCGCATTTTGTGGCTCCTTTCCTCTTCGGCGTCGCCGTGGCGACTACCATAGGGCAGCAAGTCCTGCAACCTTACGCGAATACCATGGCGACCGTATTCGCAGCACTGATCGCGGCGATCGTCTGGAACGTGATCACGTGGTTCTTCGGCATCCCATCCAGTTCCTCTCACGCCCTCATCGGTGGATTGGTTGGCGCCACGATCGTAGGGTACGGGATAGACGCCATACAACCTCATGGCCTCATGAAAGTCGTCGTCGCCTTGCTCCTGTCGCCACTGGTGGGGCTGATCGGCGGCTACGTATTTATGAAACTCGTGCTTTTCCTGGCCAGGGGATCCTCACCCCGCATCAACTGGTTCTTCAAACGAGGGCAGACCTTCACCGCGTTGGCACTGGCGCTGAGCCACGGTACAAACGATGCCCAGAAGACCATGGGCATCATCACGATGGTCCTGGTGGGGGCCGGAGTCCTGAAGCAGTTCCAGGTGCCACTGTGGGTAATCGCCGCCAGTGCTGGAACCGTCTCCTTGGGAACAGCCATGGGAGGTTGGCGCATCATCCGCACTCTAGGGGGGAGATTCTACAAGATTCGGCCCGTGCACGGCTTCACGGCCCAACTCACGTCGGCGGTCGTGATCCTGGCAGCCGCGCTGCTGGGCGGCCCGGTCAGCACCACGCAAGTGGTCAGTTCCGCCATTCTGGGCGTCGGATCGGCAGAGCGGCTGAGCAAGGTGCGCTGGGGCGTGGCTGGAAGCATCGTCACGGCCTGGCTGTTGACGATCCCGGCCTCAGGGCTTTTGGCAGCGCTGGCGTACATAATTGTGCGTAACATCATACCGTTGTAGGAGGAACTATGGGCTGGTTACAACGCTTCTTACGACCTCGGCCCAACCGATTCATCGAGTTGCTGATTCAACAAGCCGAATACACCGTCCGTGGAGTGGAGGCCTTGCTCGAGTATCTCAACAGCCCGAGCGAGGAGCGCGCCAAGGCGGTGAGGGATATGGAGAAAGAGGCCGACGAAATCCGGCGCATTCTGATTGATGAACTGAACCGTACCTTCATCACCCCGATTGATCGCGAGGACATCCACGCATTGTCGCGTGCGATTGACGACGTACTGGACTATGCCTACACGACGTTGGACGAAATGGTCATCCTGGACGTGAAACCGAACGCGTACATGCAGCGCATGGTCTCGCTGTTGCGCGACGCGGCGCACGAAATTCACCTCGGCGTGTTGCGCCTGGCGGACCATCCCGCTGTCGCCGAAGACCACGCGGTGCGGGCCAAAGCGTTGGAGAACCGCATGGAAAGCGTCTATCGGGAGGCCCTGGCCAACCTGTTCCACATGCCACGGGACGTAGAGCACGTAGTGGAGATGCTCAAACTGCGCGAGACCTACCGCCACCTCAGCAACGCGGCCGACCGGGGAGACGAGGCCGCCAACGTGCTCACCGACGTCGTGGTCAAGATGACGTGAGCTCCGCTCCGCACGGGTCACGAAAGAGCCATGCCTGAACAGGGGGAACCGCTCACCGAACGCGAGAAGGAAATCTTGCAGATGGTGGCGACCGGCGCCACCAACCGCCAGATCGCCTATCGGCTGAGCATCAGCACCAACACGGTCAAGGTCCATCTGCGCAACATATTCTCCAAAGTAGGAGCCGAATCGCGTACTGAGGCGACGATGATCGCCGTGCGCGAGGGCTGGGTGTCCATCGAAGCGGCCAGAACAGGTTCATTGTCCACCGAGGACACGGCGTTGCCGATGCGGACAGGTACGTCCGTAGCCCAGCCTCAGCCCTTGACCGTGGCGCCGGAGCCCCCGCTTCCATGGTTCAAGCGAGTCGCGCTGGTCGCAGCCGTTCTGCTCACAGCGGCCGGGATAGCCCTGACCTGGCCCGGGACCAGCCAGCGGGCCAGTGCGAAACCGAATCCCCCGTTTGACCGGCCATCAGATCAGCCGGTGGCCGCCCTGGTTGGCAGCGCCGGTCCGCGCTGGCGTGAGTTAGCCCCGATGCCCACCCGCCGCGCCCACCTGGCCCTGGCCGTGGCCGATGGCTGGATTCTGGCGATCGGAGGCCGGACCCCCGAGGGGGTCACCGCAGTGATGGAAGCGTATGACCCCGCACGCGACACGTGGGTACCCAGGCGCGCCAAACCCACACCGGTAGCCTACGCTGCGGCCGCTGCGATCGGCGCGCATGTATACGTGCCGGGTGGTTGCGATGCTGAAGGTACGCCGACGCAGGCGGTCGAGGTATACGACGCGCTGTCCGATTCCTGGGACAAAGTCCGCCCCCTGCCGGAACCACGCTGTGCCTACGCATTAGGCTTGCTGGACGGACGAATCTACGTCTTTGGCGGGTGGGACGGCGAGCAGTACGTGGCCACGACGTATATCTACGACCCACAGGCGGACGCATGGACAGAAGGCCCTGCCATGGAGCCCAAGCGGGGGTTTGCGGCAGCCGCCTCTTTGGAAGGCCATCTCTACGTCGTGGGCGGGTACGACGGCGATCGGGAACTGACCACGTGCACGGTGTATGACCCGGCGGCAAATACCATACGAGAGTGTGCACCGCTGGCGGTAGGACGAGGGGGCTTGGGGCTGGTCGCCCTGAACGACATGCTGTATAGCATCGGCGGAGGCGGCTGGACCAGTTACCTGGGCTTCAATGAGCGCTATAACCCGGCCGACGACACCTGGAGCGTGATCGAAACCCCGGTGGTCGGAGAATGGCGCAGCCCCGGCGTGGTCGCATTCGAGACTTCTATCTACGCGATCGGCGGCCTGAGCAGCGATTATATGAGCCTGAACCAGGCCTATGAACCGCTCTCCTTCCGCACCTTCATCCCGATCACCAACCAATAGCATGCCGTGATGTGGCGGATGAGTACATCCGTCTGAGTACAATCCGTTCCGCATCAACCTCTCTGCTCTTCCCCTGCTCGAATCCCCCACAACCGATTCGTAACATAACCGTAACCCGCAAAGGGAACGGGGCATGATAAGATTGGCTGCGAATGTGAGGAATTGCTATGAACGACGCAGCAGCCAGCCAATACGCCCCGCAGGCCAATCTTATCTCGCTGGTCGGGCAGGGACTTGCCCTACTGTGCTGGACAGCGATGGTGGCGTTGAGCGTCGCCGCGTGGCGGCGCAGGCGCGGGAACGATTTCTCCGACTTGCTCATCGCCGGAGGGCTGTGGTTGGCGGCCCGGCTGGGAACGTCCGCGGCCGGCCTGCCCCAATCAGGGCAGCCAGGCGCGGGTTGGCTCATGCTGGCGCTGGACCTGGGCGGCCTCGTATTGCTCGCCTGGCCGTTCCTGGCGCCACCGCTGCCGTTCGTCTGGGCTGACCGGCTGGCCGGCATCGGCCTCTCGGCCGTCGCCCTTGGCTGCGGCATATCCGTGTGGCAATGGGTACGCGGCACACTGGGCCTACCCTCTACGCCCCAGGTCACCATCACGTGGGCCTACAGCACGCTGGCCCTGGCCGGCCTGGCGGCGCTCCACCTGCTGCACAGGCCGGCCCACAGATGGGCCTGGGGGCTGACCGGGGCAGGTGCACTCCTTCTCGGTACCGGCGGCCTGCTGTTCCCCATGCCGATAGCCCCCCGGACGTACTCGTCCGCGTTGTCCCCCGTTCTGACTGCCTTCGCCGCGACCCTGGCGGCGGGCTGGCTCAACTGGCTGGAACACGCGCCAAGGAAGCCCGAACTAGCCACACCCAGTAACCCGGACGAGTACGCCGAGGTGTACCACGCCCCGCAGACCGTACCACAACTTCTAGCAACCAGCATCTCCCTGTTTGCCGCGACCGACCTGACGCAATTGCTGAAAGCGACCGTGGCGGCACTGAGCGACGTCCTGGAGGTCCGCCTGGCCGCCCTGCTCCTGGCAGAGTCGGTAACGGATTGTACCCAGCGGATGGGGAGGATGACGCGGATGAGTACATCCGTGGCTACATCCCTTGCATCCGTGCGCCCTGTCCGCGACGAGCCCCGGTCCGCCGGGCTGACCGGGCAAGCAGATAGCACAGGGTCCCCCCGTCTGCGTCTGGCCGCCCGCTGGCCACAGGCCAACGCGGACGAGGCGGATGAGGCGGGTGAGTACACCCGTGAGTACATCCGGGCGACGGGTGCCCGGGACGCCCGAGGCCCGGAACCATTCCCTGCCCTGCCACCCAATCTCAGCCCGCTGCTGACAGATGCATTCACGCGAGGCCACACCATTCAGTTGTGCCGCAAATCGGATGGGCAGCAACTGGAGGCACTCAAGACCATCCTGGGAGCCCGGCCCGAGGCAGCACTGGTCCTACCACTCTGGCCACCACCCTTAGCAGAGGGCTTGAGTGAAACGCGAGCAGCGGCGGGCAGAGGCCTGTTGGTACCTTATGCTCTCAGCCCCCGTCCCGGGGGCGTGTTGGTATTGGGCTACGACGGCACCGCCCTCGATGCAGACCAGAACCAACGCTGCCGCATCGTGGCCGACCAGGTCGCCATCGGCACTGACCACGTCCGACTGCGCACCAGGGTAGAACAACAGTCACGGGCGCTGGCACACCTGGCCCGCCGTCAGGCACAGGGAAATGGGCAGCCGGCGCTGGCCAACCTGCAAGAGTGCAACCGGCAACTGGCGGAGGAAATCCAGCAACTCCAGGATTTGGACCGGCTCAAGTCCCAGTTCATCGCCCACATGTCCCACGAACTACGCGCGCCACTGAATTCCATCATGGGCTTTTCTGGCATCATGCTGAAGGGCATAGACGGCCCACTTACTGACACCCAACACCAGGACGTGGAGGCCATCCACGACAGCAGCAAACACCTGTTGAGGCTGATCATCGACATGCTGGACGTGGCGGATGGGTACATCCGGGCGACGATGGGGCGGGTGAGTACACCCGACATCCGGGCGGGAATTTCCCGAAGCCAGGTCTCGGAGGACAAGACGACGATGGGGCGGGTGAGTACACCCGACATCCGTGCGGAGAGTTCCCGAATGGACCTGACGGTGAGCACTGTTGACTTGGAGGAGATGGTCAAGAGCGCTGTGACCATCGCCGCTCCGCTGATCGGAGACAAACCAATTGAGATCGCCCAGGCACTCGCTCCTGACCTGCCGCCCATCCGGGCCGACAAAACGCGCCTGCGCCAGGTGCTGATCAACCTGTTGACCAACGCGATCAAGTATACGGAGCGAGGGCGCGTAAGCGTGTCGGCATCGCGCGAGAACGACCTGGTAGTGATCCGTGTAGCCGATACGGGGATTGGCATCCCGCCCAAGCACCTGGAAACGATTTTCGAAGAGTCTGGCCGGTTAGACAACCCCAGCACCCACAAGGTGGAGGGTTTGGGGTTGGGGCTCTCCATCAGCCGCCAGTTGGTGGAAGCGCAAGGTGGGCGGATGTGGGTGGAAAGCCACGTGGGTGTGGGGTCCACCTTTTACGTTAGCCTGCCTATCGAGGGGCCTCCATCGAATGTCGCCAGCCATAAGACCACCCGCGACAAACTGGAGGCTGCGTTAGCCCATTGGCAGTGACCTATCTATGTCATGCAAACCACCTCAGATTGTGAGGACAACCCGGAGATGCGTACACTTTTGACTCAGTGTCTTATGCACTTTACGGAACACAAGCAAGTGGAGGAAGAGATCAAGCGCCGTAACAGGGAACTGGCCGCCCTTCACAAGACCGGCCAGGCCATTACCTCCACTCTCGATCTGAACAAGGTGCTGTCGGTGGCCATGTCCGAGGCCAGTGCGATCCTGGACGCAGAAGCGGCATCGGTGTTGCTCTACGATGCCACCAACGACCAACTGGTCTTCGCGGCCAGCGCCGGTTCCGGTGCGGAGGTGCTGGCAGGTACCCGCATGCCAGTTGATGCAGGCATCGCCGGCTGGGCCATGCGGCAAGGGCAGCCCGTGCTGGTCCGGGATGTACAGACCGACCCTCGCTTTTATGCAGGGATTGACCATCTCACCGGCATGACCACGTACTCGTTGCTGGCCGTGCCTTTGATATGCAAGGCGAGGACCATCGGCGTGATCGAAGCGGTCAACAGAACTGGCAGGTCTTTCGACGAACACGACCTTGACCTGTTGAGCACGCTGGCGGATTCAGCCGCCATCGCCATTGAGAACGCCCGCCTGTACGAGGCGGAGCGGGAGCAGCGCAAACTGGTGGAGCAATCGCAGGTTCAACTGATGCAGAGCGAGAAACTGGCCGCCACCGGCCACCTGGCTGCCTCCCTGGCCCACGAGATCAACAATCCTCTTCAGGCTATCCACAACAGCCTGCACCTCATGCTCACCTTCCCCCTGGAGCCCGACGAACAGCGGGAATACCTCAAGATGGCCAACGAAGAGGTCAGGCGACTGATAGACATGGTGACCCGCATCCTCGAGTTCGCGCGCCGGCCGCAACGAGAGATGAAGCCCACGAGCGTCAACGAAGTCATAGAGAAGGTGCTGGCGCTGGCGAACAAGTACCTCCAACATCGCCACGTCACGCTGCGGCGTGACCTGGCTCCGGATCTGCCAGCCGCCCTGGCCGCTCCCGACGAACTCGGACAGGTCTTCCTCAACCTGGTGCTGAACGCCGTGGACGCGATGCCTGATGGAGGCACCCTGCACATCTCGAGTCGCCTGACCGACGATGGGCGGTTGGCGATGTCCTTCTCGGATACCGGCCACGGGATTCTGCCCGAGTACTGCGATCACATCTTCGAGCCTTTCTTCTCGACCAAGAAGGAAGGCACCGGCCTGGGGCTGAGCGTCAGTTATGGCACGATCAAACGGCACGCTGGAGAGATCACGTTTCAAAGCACGGTGGAGAGGGGAACGACGTTCACTGTATGGCTGCCGGCTATGATCGCACGAAACGGGTACGGGCGCACCATCTAGTCGTGAGCACCGTTGAATCGTACTATGACGCGCTCTGAGGCTACACGCCGGTCTTTGCCGGCGCACGCGCCGGTCTTTCCCGGTGCACACATCCTCGTCGTAGACGACGAACAGGCCACGCGCCATACGCTGGCCGAGTTGCTGGTCCGCATGGGTTACCAGACTGTAGAGGCTCCTTGCGGTCAGAAGGCTCTGGAGCACATGGCCCGCCAACGCTTCGACCTGGTGATCCTCGACCTGAAGATGCCGGGTATGGATGGCACGGAGGTGCTAAAGGCCGCCAGGGAGCTCGCCCCTGACACCGTGTTCATCATTCTGACTGGGCACGGCACGCTAGACTCGGCCATCGCCAGTATCCGGCACGGCGCCTTTGACTACCTGCTCAAGCCCCACTCCATACAAACGATCGTCAGCGCCGTGGAAGCGGGCCTGGCCGAACGACAGCGACGGATGCACGAAGATCCGGTCACGTTACTGGAGCGGGCCCTGGCCGGCCTCAAAGGTGCGCCCCCACGCCCAGAGGCAGCACTCCCCACGGAGCACATTCTGGAAGCAACCACCTTCCCGAAAGTTCAGAACTTTCGGGAAGGTAGGGTGAGTACACCCGACATCCGGGTGGACGTTCTCCGACGACTCGTCATCGCGCGTGACCATCCGGTTGACCTGACGCCGGCAGAGTTCGACGTCCTGACCTACTTGATGCGCCACCAGAACCGCATCATCTCCTGCCGTGAGTTGGTAGCCCACGTACGTGGCTACGATCTGGATGAGCGAGAGGCTCGCCTGTTCGTACGTTCCCACGTCCACCGGCTGCGTCATAAACTGGAGCAAGACCCTGCCAGACCAAGCCTCATTCGCACCGTACGCGGCTACGGCTACGTCTTCTCCACCAACCAGACGGAAACAGCTGACGCCCCCGGGACGGGGGCTGAGAGCATACTGGGGAAACCGTCGTAACCCATTTGGCATTCCATCGGAACCCACAAGCGAGCAATCTTGTGCTAAGATGACGCGTGATGAGTACAAGGCGCATCCTGGTCGTAGACGACAAGCCAACAGTGGCCTTCTTCCTGGGCAAGACCCTGGAGTGCTCCAGCCGGGAGTACCACGTCAGCATCGCCCACTCCGGGGAGGAGGCCATCGAGGTATTCGGCAGTACCTCCATAGATCTACTGGTCACCGATCTCTGCTTGCCGGGCATCAGCGGGCTAGAACTGATCCGCCACGTGCGTGCATTAAGCCCTCAGACCCGCACCATCCTGATCACAGCCTACGGCAGCGACGAGATTGAGGCAGAAGCCCGGCGACTGGAGACGTATCGCTACATCACCAAACCCTTCGACATCGGCAATTTCACACGGGTGGTGGAGGGAGCACTGTGCCGCACCGAGGCCAGCCAGTCCAGGTTGCTCACCCTGCCCAACAGGTCCGTGGGGTCTGTCACGCAGCAACTGGAAGAACTGCGTCGTGACGTCGGCGCACAGTGTATCTTCCTGGCTGACACGCAAGGCCAACGGCTGGCCGAGGCGGGAGACGCCACAGAACTCAATACTCCCACTCTGCTCTCCCTCCTGTCCGGCAGCCTGGCCACCACCGGCGCGCTGGCCCAGCAGATTTCGGACACGGGCGTACTCGCCCGCCCCGTCCGCGACCAACGCCAGGTCGCGAACCTCAACTTCTACGCAGGTACCCGCTACGAGATTTACTCCACCAACATCGGGGACAATCTCTTTCTTGCCATCGTGTTTGACCGGCAAGTCCAGGCCAGCCGTATCGGCATCGTCTGGGTCTACACTCAGCGTACGATCAAGCGCCTGTACTCTAACCTCTCGACCGCCGACTCTACTTCTGTTGGGCTGAACGACCTTGCACCTGGCGTGACCCCCGAGGACAGAGGCCGAAACGGGGAGGATGAGCCGGAGCGGGAGCACCTCGACATGGAGACCGCCATCGCCCGGGGGCTCATCGCCACTGACCGGAATCTGGAAGCCGCTTCCGCGAAGCATGATGCGGATGACGAATGAAGCAGGAGGATTCCAGGTCTCGGTGCTGACCTCTACAGAAGGCTTGCCGATTGCGGCAGTTCCTGACTGCCGAGGGCGGGTATCAGAGCGCAGGGCCGGCCAGTTGGGCAACCTTGGCCCCTACCTCGCGCCAGGTGATCCTGGAAATCCCCAACTTCTGGCGCAGGGTGTCGGCCGGCATCCCGGCCCGATAGTCACGCACCGCGCAGGTCCAGCGCAGCATCTCAAACGAGAGGCCGTGCGGGAGCTCGGCCTGCCCGGCCACGCTGGCCAGAACGTATTCCAGGTTGCGAGCCGTACAGGAGAACAGCGTCTCTTGCGGCTGGTACTGCACCCGGTACTCCGCCAGCACCGCCGGCCACCAGACTGGCAGGCGCAATTTGCGCTCCTTGTGACGGCGGCGCGGGTTGGCGTAACGGATCCACAACACGGGCTGGGCGAGATCGCTCAAGTCCAGATGGTTCAACACGATGCTCATGCACTCGCTCTTCTTGATCCCCGTGTGCAATAGCAGCGTGACCAGCAGATGGGGGCGAGCATCAGGATCGTCGGCACAGCGCAGCGCCTGAATCACTCCCAGCATCCGCTCCACCTCCACATCCGAAAGAATCTCCGCCAACGGCGTCATCACCGGCCTGTGCACGACGGGAGCGGCCGGGTCAACCGGCAGCACTTCCGCCTCAGCCAGCCAGCCGAAGAAGACTTTCAGCGTGGTCACCCGCCGGGCCAGCGATTTGGGGTTGCAGGGCACCCCACGCTCGTGCGCCAGCCAATGGACGAAGCGGTTGAGGTCCTGCGTGGAGATCGCGTTGATGGCTGTCCCCACCCCAATGAACTGAGCCAGGATGTGAAGGTCGGATAGGAAAGCCTTGATCGTATTTTCGGCCAGCCCCTGCTCCCGCATGTGGACCTCGAAACTGCCCATGGCGGTGCGCAGCGAAGCGCGAGCGTCCAGGCCGGACGGGGCCAAGGCCTGTGAGGGTTCCTCGGCCAGAGCATCTAAACCGGGCAGGGTATATTGCTCGGACATAGTGCGCCTCTCTCCCGGGTGTACTCACCCGCGTGTACTCACCCGCGTGTACTCACCCGCGTGTACTCACCCGCTTCGTATAGTCGTTCACTTGGGCGCATTCTACCCCCAACCGGAAGCCGTGTCAACCTCGATTTCCGCTGGTAAATCACACCAGCGATCGCCTGGGCGTGCGTCTCTTCTCTCGCTGCTGGCGAGCGCGGTTGGCCGCTGCAGCGTCGCGGAATGAATCGGGAGTCTTGATGATGCGCCGCGCGGGCACCTCCAGTTCCGCCTTGACCAGCAACCGCAACTTCTGGAGGCTCTCGGCGGTGACAGGACCCTCGCGATAGGCCAGACCCTCAGCATAGTTGGCCGCCCCCATCGCCCAGGCCCACTCGTCGCGCAGCCGGTCGGCCTTCAAGTGGTACGCTTTGTTGTCCCAGGCCGCCGCCGACTTTTCCACGTCCTCCCACGCCGCCCGCAGCGTCACCCCGACGACGGAGAGCAGGTCCCGCGCCAGCCCCTGGTCGTCGAGCAGTGCCGGGAGGTGGACCAGCAAGATTTCGGCCACGATCCGCAGGTGTTTGTCACGATCTCCCACGGTCACGGCATCACCTCGCCCTGGGGATGTGGTGGGTGAGTACACCCGGCTGCGGGTGAGTACACCCGGTGGTGGGTGAGTACACCCGGCTCATCCACGTCAGGCAACATGAGCGCGGCGGTATAGGTTTCCACGAAGTGGGGATGGGTGGTCAGTTCGATGTACTCCATGCGGCGAGCGATCTCCTCGGCCATGTCACGATAGTGGCGGGATAGTAGCGCCAGTTTGGCGCCGATTCCGGCCGCGTTACCCACCTGGGCGAAACGCTCGCGCGGCAGGGGGGGGAACATCCCCACCGCCAGGGCGCTACCCACGTCCAGGTAAGTGCCGAACGCTCCAGCCACCACCATGCGCTCGATCTGGACCGCCTCCAAGCCGGCCTCTTGCAGCAAGACCTCCACCCCGGCCCGGATTGCCCCCTTGGCCAACTGGATCTCGTTCACGTCTTTGCGGGTGATGACCAGGTCACGGGGTGCCCCCCGTTCGCCCGCCGGGACCAGCAGGAACTCGACCCCGCTGCCCGTCCCCCGGACGCGGGGATGGCTATCGGGCTTCATCGCGCCGTTGGCCCTCAACACGCCGATCTTGAGCAGTTCAGCCACGCCGTCGAGCACGCCCGAGCCACAGATGCCTACCGGGGGCGCGCCGTCAATCGTCTGGTATTCGACTCGCCCGTCCGCCAGCCGTACCCACTCGACGGCGCCGGGGGCCGCTCGCATCCCATCGTGGATGTGTGCCCCCTCAAAGGCCGGCCCGGAGGCGCAGGAGCAACTCAGCAGCCGCCCGTTGGCCGCCAGGCTGATCTCCGTGTTGGTGCCAATGTCCAGGCCCACCGTGATCTCGCGGGCCTCGTGGATGCCGGTCGCCAACACCATCGCCACGTGGTCGGCGCCCACAAAGCCGGCGATGTTGGGCAGGAGATGGACGTAGGCGCCGGGGGCCAGGTGCAGCCCCAATTCCTGGGCGCGGAGATCGTACGAGTCGGCGAGGGCCGGCACGTACGGGGCCAGCCCCAGTTGCTCCACCGGCAGCCCCAGCGCCAGGTGGTGCATGCAGGTGTTGCCCACCAGCACCGCTTCGACGATCTCTGCCCTGTCTCGCCCGGCCTGCGCACATAACGTATCGGCCAGGTCACCCAGCCCCGTGACGAGCACACGCTGGAGTTCCTGCGCGTGGGCTGCCCCTCCCATCGCATAGGCAATGCGGGCCATGACGTCCTCCCCGTAGGCGATCTGAGGATTCATGGTCCCGGCCGCCGCCAGCGTCTCGCCGCTTCCCAGGTCTACCAGGTAGGCAGCCACTTTCGTCGTGCCGATGTCCACCGCCAGGCCCAACAGCGATGCGCCGACCGGAGCAGCGGCGATCACCTCGCCGTCTCGCACCACGAGACGGGCGTGCCACCCATGCGCTCGCAGCAGCGCCGGCAGTTGGCACAACACTCCATAATCCCACCGCTTCACCGCTACTGCGTGCTGTTGCTCCAGCGCCTCGCCCACCCGCGTCGCATCGGCCCGCAGATCGGCCAGGCTGGGCGAATCCGCCGCCACCTCGAAACTGCGCACCGCCGGGTCGAGTGCGACCGGCCGTTCGCGCCCTTCGATCTGCGCCCGTTGCGGGGCGGTGATCGAACTGGGCGGCACGTCCACCCGCACGTCGCTCCACGCGCGGGTCTGACAGGCCAGCCACTCCCCCCCTCCCCCCCCCGCAAGCGGGGGGGAACCCTCTGCTCCCCCCGCTTGCGGGGGGGGATGGAGGGGGGTAACCTCGCCAGCGACGACACGGACACGGCAGGTGCCACACGTGCCTGCCCCACCACACACGCCGTTCAGCCCGACGCCCGCCTGGCGGGCCGCCTCCAGGAGCGTCGTACCCGGCGCCACGCGCGCCCGGCGGCCGAAAGGCTCGAAATCTACCGTCAGCACATCGTTGGGTTCGTTGGTCATGGATTCTTCGCTCCCTGCGATCGCTCAGAATGACGCCCTCCCTGCGAAGGCACTACCGCACACGCCAGCGACAACGCTCACGCTTCGAGCAAAAGTCACACGTCACGGCGTCGGGCCGCATCTGGGGCCCCAGACCAATCGCAAAAGAGACGGACTTGCGGGGCAACATGAGGCAGGTGTCGGTCAGCCGGACACCAATCTCTCCGGCGGGCACTAGGCCGAACAGCACCCGCTGCTGCTGGATGGGCCACCCCTCCTGGCCCGGGCTGGCCCGCATCCCGGTCGCCAGTCCCTGCGCCGATGCCTCGTCGCAGATCCGGGTGAGGACCGTCATAGAGACGGCCCCGACGGCCGCGTTGGCGGCTCCATCCAGCGCCAGGGCCGGCAAAGAATCCCCTGCCGCAAATTGAGCCCGCGACCGCTCCTCCAGCGCAGGTCCAATCGTACACACGGCCAGCGCGACCTCGGTCGCGCCCGCCAACGCTCGCGCCACCAGCGGCCCTTCGAAGGTCGCTCCACCATCCAGGACGACCGTCTGGTGCTGAAAGTCGTGCACCGGCACAATCACATACATCGCGGCAGGAGCGAGCAGCGACTGCGCCTCCCCCAGCACTCCCTGGGCTATGGCGACGATGCCCGAAGAGGCACGCTGCGGGTCATCAATGCCCTGCCCGCGCAGGACGTGTGTCACCTCGAGCAAGATCTGAAAATCAGTGACAAATGGCATTCAGGTTCCTTTCATCTCGGTGGGGCGGCTCGCCCCTCCCACAAGTTTCACTCCAACGTGGCCGGGGAGGCCTGGCTTTCCCCGGCGATCAGCGCGGCGGCCCGGTCAGCGCGCCGCCGCGCCAACTCGGCCTGGATCTCCATGTGCCGGCTACGCGTCAGCGGGTAGGCCCAGGCAATCGCGACGGCGGCCGCCAGGATCACCGCCGGCACAACCGCGATCATGACGCGGATGGCTACCAGCACGCGCGGAGCCTGTTGTGCCGCGTTCTCGACGTAGCCGGACCAGGCCAGGATCGGCCCAAACGAGGCCAGCACGAGTTTGGTCGAGAGCTTGCGGACGAAGACCTCAAAGCCAGCATAGACGCCCTCCTGGCGCTTGCCACTGGCCAGTTCATCCACTTCGAGCGCATCGGCTCCCATCGCCGTCGGCAGGACGTGCGCGGCCGACACCCCCAGCCCGGCCAGGATGGCGACGACGTAGGCCAATGGCCTGGCCCCTTGAGGAACGAGCAGTATGCCGAGCATCACCACTGCCCAGGACCCGACCGAGACCATAAAGGCGATCTTTTTCTCCCAGCGCCGAGACATCCACAAGACCAACGGCAGGCACGCCGTAGCGCTGGCCAGAATGACCGCCTGCACCAACGAGGCCCCCATCTCATCCATGCGGAGCCAGTAGATCAGGTAGTAGGCAAACACGGCCGAGGCGATGTCCACCGGCATCCAGCTCAGAAGCCCCATCCCAAGCGTATACCGCCACACCGGGTTGCGCAGGACGAACCGCAACCCTTCCAGCGGGCGCGGCGCCGGTTCGATCTGAAACTCGGGCCGCTCGCGGGTGCCAAAGAAGGTGGTGAGGATGGCGGGGACGAACAGAGCGCCACACACGATCCCCATCACCATGAAGGCGGACCGCTTGTCGGGCACACTATCGAAGACAAACGCAAACCCGATCGCCGCCAGCAGGCCCGCGACGATGGACACGAACATGCGGTAGGTCGTGAGCGAGGTGCGCTCGTCGTGGTCGAGCGTCAATTCTGGCGTCAATGCACCGTAGGGACAGGCGACGATCGTGACGGCAGTGTCGTACAGGATATAGATCAGGGCGAAATAGAGGCACAGCAGCACCTGGTTGTGGATGGGCGGGACGATCCACATCAAGGCAAACGCGACCCCGTAGGGTAGCGCGCCGAACAACAAGAA
Organism: Anaerolineae bacterium; assembly: GCA_035529535.1. Lineage (GTDB taxonomy): Bacteria > Chloroflexota > Anaerolineae > B4-G1 > B4-G1 > DATKWP01. Next base: position 21,645 of record DATKWP010000328.1, read on the forward strand.
CGGCCGCCGGCGCCCCCAGCGGGTGCGCGTGCGGTCCGAGAGCAGCCCTACCAGCGGATCGTTGATGGCATCCCAGATGCCACCGATGAGGACGGTGACGCCGGCCAGCGCCGGGTGAAGATGCGCCACGTCGGTGAGGAAGAAGAGGTACCAGAACGGGACGATCGTCCCTGGCCCCATCGAGTTCGCAAGGTCGCCCATGGCATAGGCGAGCTTGGTCCGGATAGAGAGTTTCCCGCCTTTCGTCGTCGCGGGCCGGGCTGCGTTTGTGACGGCCATGCTTCCCTCCTTCGACCCCCTTGCTTCCGGCGGACTGTTGTCCGCCTCCTCCCCCCCACTGCCCCTCACGGCTCTGAGCAGACAACAACTCCACCGCTCTTGGCGGACAACACCTTCACTGCTCTTGGCGGACAACAGTCCGCCTCTTTTCATCTCTCGCTACTCCGGGCTGGGCCGCTCTCAGACCATCAACTCCCTCACATCCTGGACTGGTATCATGCAGGGCTCACCCACCAAATAATACCGAGCACTCGACCACGCATAATCCTCAGGCACACCAACCAACCGCCAATGAGGCTGTACAGGGTTATTGTGAGTATAAGTCAGTTTCTGCTCCAGGAAAGCAGGCGTCACGATACTCTTGGGCAGATAGCCGTCTTCCCACACCTTATACGCCTGCTTGTCAGGCCGCGTGACCATTGAAGCCAGGAGATCAAGCGCCACCTGATTCTGCTCCACCTGGTACAGGCGGACGATCAACTGAGCTGCACTCGTCTTGAAAGCGCGCGCCCAGACCTTCGGCGGCAGGTCCTGCACACACTGGATGATCGCGTGGACATGATTGGGCATCACGACAAACGCATAGAGAACAGTACGATTCATCACGCTGGCAAAGTATAGGGCATCCACGATGATCCGCTTGACAATGTCTCTCTGAAAGATATGGGCGCGCTCGGCCGCAGTCGTGGTGACGAAGTAAAGATGGTTCGGGTCAAAGTCAGGTCTCCAGCGCGTGGTCAATGTCCTGTCCTTTCAACGAGCCCAGGCGAGGACTGTTGTCCGCGCAAAGCGCAGTACTCACACCCGCTTGCGGTGGACAACAGTCCACCTCCCACCACCTCGCCACCAAGAGCGCGGACTGTTGTCCGCGCAGAGCGCAATATTCACACCCGCTTAGGGTGAACAACAGTCCACCCCCGCCTCGCCACCAAGGGCGCGGACTGTTGTCCGCGCAGAGCGCAATATTCGCATCCGCTTAGGGTGAACAACAGTCCACCCCCGCCTCGCCACCAAGAGCGCGGACTGTTGTCCGCGCAGAGCGCAATATTCACACCCGCATAGGGTGGACAACAGTCCACCCCCGCCTCGCCGCCAAGAGCGCGGACTGTTGTCCGCGTAAAGCATCATACCTGGGAGCATCATGCAGCCAGGATACCGTCAATCGCCCGCAACTCCTCCTCGGCAAACTCCAGATTTTTCAGCGCCCCGACGCTGTCCTCGATCTGGCTCACGCGGCTGGCGCCCACCAGGGCCGACGTCATTCCCGGGTGGCGCAACACCCACGCCAGTGCCATCTGGGCCAGCGTCTGGCCTCGCGCCCGCGCCATCTCGTTCAACCTGCGAACCCTGGCCAACTTTTCCTCGGTGACGTGAGCCGGCCTGAGAAACCCATGCGGCTTGCCAGCACGGGAATCTGCCGGGATTCCTTCCAGGTACCGGTCGGTCAGCAGCCCCTGCGCCAGCGGAGAGAAGACGATGCAGCCGATGCCCTCCTCGGCCAGCACGTCCAGGAGCCCATCCTCGATCCAGCGATTGAACATGTTGTAAGAGGGCTGATGGATCAGACACGGCGTGCCCAGTTCGCGCAGCACCTGCACCGCCTGCCGTGTCTGCTCGGCCGCATACGAGGAGATGCCAACGTACAGCGCCTTGCCCGAGCGCACGATCTGGTCGAGCGCCCCCATCGTCTCCTCCAGCGGCGTCTCGGGGTCCGGGCGGTGATGGTAAAAGATGTCCACGTAATCCAACCCCAAGCGCTTCAGGCTCTGGTCGAGGCTGGCGATCAGGTATTTGCGCGAGCCCAGGTCGCCATAAGGACCAGGCCACATCCCCCACCCCGCCTTGCTGGAGATGATCATTTCATCCCTGTACGAGGCCAGGTCCTGCCGCAAGATACGCCCAAAATTCTCTTCGGCCGATCCCGGCGGGGGACCGTAGTTGTTCGCCAGGTCAAAGTGGGTGATGCCAAGGTCAAAGGCGCGATGGATCATGGCGCGGGCGTTCTCCAACGTATCCACCCCACCAAAGTTGTGCCACAGCCCCAGTGAAATGGCGGGCAACTTGAGCCCACTCCGGCCGCAGCGATTGTACTGCATTGTATCGTAGCGCTTGTCCGATGGTAAGAAAGTCATGGTTCCCTCCCAAGTCTTGTAGTCATAGCCTTCAACAGAATCCCATTCGCCACATTATAGCGCAACGCCAGCCCTCGCACAAACGGACAACCACGCCCCCGATCGGCAGACCTGACAGGTTTTCTGAAACCTGTCAGGTCTCCAGCAGAGGCTGGTTGGACAAACGGGGCAGTCGGTGGCATAATCAGATGGGAACTCGATGCCCATCAAAGGAGGTAACGAATGGCAGTGCTGGTTCATCGGAATTGGACCCGGCAGGAACTCTTGCAGCGGGTCGGGCACGTGGATCAGATCGCAGGGATCAAGCTGGCAGAGGCCGCCGATGGACTGGAACGCGGCACCCGCATGCTCCAGGTGTGGACGGGCAGCGGCCTGTGCTTCACCGTCCAGGCAGACCGGGCACTGGACATCTCCGCCTGCCACTACAAGTCCATGTCGCTGGCGTGGGCCTCGCCGGTCGGCGTAGTTCATCCCGCGTATTATGAATCCGAGGGCCTGGGCTGGCTGCGCTCCTTTCCCGGCGGCCTGTTGGCCACCTGTGGCCTGGACCACTACGGTGCCCCGTGCCACGACGCTGGCGAAGCGTTGGGGCTGCACGGGCGCGTGGGCAACCTGCCTGCCCGCTCTGTGGGCTACCGCACCCAGTGGGTGGAGGACGAATACGAACTGGAGATCACCGGCGAGGTCCGGCAGACGCGGGTGTTCGGCGAGAACCTGGTGCTGCGCCGCCGCATCTCGACCCGCCTGGGCTCCAGCAAGAT
>DATKWP010000329.1:0-3317 GCA_035529535.1 Anaerolineae bacterium
GAGCGGGAGCAGTTCCTGGCGGATTGGATCGCCTTCCTGCGAACGCAGAGCGGCCGCGACGCCGACGCCTGGCTGCGGGAGGCGGTGCGGCTCGCCCAGGGCACGAGGGGGTTGGAGGCGCTGGCGCGCTCCGAGGGGCAAACGCGCCCACGGGCCTATCTGGACTGGTTCACGGCGTTGGAGCAGGAGGGCAAACAGCGGGAGGTGTTGGCGGCGGCCCGGGAAGCCTTGCAGGCGCTGCCGGCCCGGATGCCCATCCGCGCGGCCATCGCCGACCATCTGTGCGCGGCGGCCGAACGATTACAGGAGGCGGAGGCGCTGCGCTGCGGGCGCTGGGAGGGGTTCGTCGCCAAGCCGGCCCTCCCGCGCCTGCTCGACCTGCGGGAGACCGCCGCGGCCGGAGCAGAGCGGACGGCGCTGATGCAGCGGGCGCTCGAGCACATGCGGGAAACCCTGGCCCATCCACCCGCCCGGCAACTCATAGTGGAGTTGAACGGGGATGGCCTCGAAAGGCCCGCCTGGGTTGGCCAAGCGGTCCTGGCCCACGCCTGCATGCTGGCCGAAGATTGGGACGCGGCGTATCACGTTGCCGCCCAGGGAAAGGTGCTGGGGTGGAGCAGCAGGGAGAACCCACAAGGGTTGGTTGTGCCGGCCTTCCTGGCACTGCTAGCGGGGAAAGCGCCGGGTGCGCTGCCCGCGAACCTGGCGCAACTGTGGCAGTTGGGGCTGCGGAATAGCGTCGCTTCCTCGTATGGGGGAGAAGAGCAGGAAGGTTCCGTGCTCGCACGGCTGGAGCGCGCCTACGGGGAGCGGTTCGCCCGGGTACAGTGGAGCGCCGAGCGGCAGGAGAAGACTCTGTCCTGGTGCCTGGACGTGGCGCAGCAGCGGGTGGATGCCATCGTGGGGGGCAAGCATCGCGGCAGCTACGACAAGGCCGCCCTGCTGACCGTGGCGTGTGTGGAGGTGTTGCGGTTGCGGGGAGACAAGGCGGCGGCCGACACATTGGTGAGCGAGGTGCGCAATCGTTTCCCCCGCCACCGCGCGTTCCAGTCTGAGCTGGAGACCGCGCTCCAGCGGATGGAGCTCGGCCTGTAGCGGAGGTCGTCATTCGGGTGGCCTGATTCCCAATACCACACTCTATTCCAGCTCGATGGATACCTTCGCGTACTCTGGATCCATCTTGTGCAACTCGTCCCGCACCCGCTGGCGCAAGGCCACGGCCGGCCGGACGCAATAGTCACGGAACTCGACTTCGGTTGGGTTCAGGTCGGGGAAGAGTAACTTGAGGAACCCGGTAGCCAGGCGCGCAATCGCCTTGCGGTCGCGAAGATCGTCGCAACCGGCCAGGCGCATGTGCTGCGAGACGTGCTCGGCGTAGTGGGCCTCGCGCCGCAACACGTGCAGAATTTCGGAAAAAAAGTCGCCCTTGAACCCCAGGCTGGTCGAGGGCGTGTCTTTGGTCACCCGTTCCATCTCCCAGCCAGCGATCAGCCCGTGGATGCGGTCGAGAAAGGCCGTCTCTTGCAGGAAGTTGGGAATCTCCCGGAACAGCCCCACGTCGGCGTAGACCGGCCGCCGGGCTTCGTCCAGCGTGAGATTGCCCAGCATGACGAAACTGGCCTCAGCCGTGCCCATCGTCTTGCCCCGGCTGTAGCGTCCCGACTCCAGGTAGACCTTCAGCCCGGCGATCAGCTCCCCGGCACTGTCGCCGTGGATGCTCTGCACCTCGTCCAGCACGATGGCGTCGTAGCGGGTGATCAGGCCCGGCGTATGCGAGGCCAGGTTGTGAAGCAGCGCTGCCGGTGTGATCCTTCCCCCACCGATGACCCGCGCGTAGCGGGAGAGGTTGTCGTAGACGAAGGATTTGCCGGTGCCCTTGGGCGCCAGTTCGACCAGGTTCACCCGCGGCTCGGCCAGCGGAACGATGCGGGTGATGAGGACCATCTTCTGCGGTCCGGTCAGCGCCCGCGGATTGAAGCCGATGCTGGAGACCATCAAGTCCAGCCATTCATCGAGCGTAAAGTGGCGGCGGCAGGCCTTGAAATAGTCCAGGTCCACGCTGCTGACCTGGAAGGGGCGAAACTCGCGCATCCAGACCCGGCCTTGCTCCCGCGTGCTCTCCGGTGGCACGTAGAACAGGTCGCCGATGCCCCATACCCCGCTGGTGACCAGCAGTTCGTTGTGGTCCACGATGGGACCGCTGACCTGGGCGTCGTTGACGTCGAGCAGCGGAATGCGCAACAGCCGTTCGGCCGTTTTCAGGTTGATGGACACGCTATAGTCGTCCAGCAGGCGCACGGTCTCCATCTTCAGCAGGCGATTCTTGATTTCGTCCTTCTGCCCCTTGGTGGGCAGGTACTTGCCCAGGAAGGCGGCGATGCGTTCCCGGCTGGCCTCGGTCAACGCGCCTTCTTCAGCGTAGGCCGAAAGGATCCACTCGCCGACGTAGGTCGGGATGGCCCGTGCGCCGAAACCAGCCTCGTGGATCAGGTGCTTGTTGATGATGACTTCACCGTAATAGTCCAGCGCTTTTTGCTCGAACGTTTCCATCATAATTCGTCCACGTCAAAGGTCGTCGTCATGATCCGCTTCATCTTGATGGGCAGTTCTTCTGTCTGGCCGTGCGGCTGGCCCAGGAACCGGTAGGTAACCCGTACTTGCAGCGCTGTCAGGTCTTCCCCGCTGCGGCGGATGCGGGCCTCGATCTGTACCTCGGCCTGCCTCAGCGCATCCAGGTCGCCTACCACAACCGGGGTCGCCTCGACGTTGGAGTTGAGCACCTCGACGTGCACCTCCTGGCAGGCATACCGGTTGGGGTTGACCAGTTCCAGCCGGACGAGCGATTTGACGCCGTAGCGGAACTCGTCGGCCAACAGGCGCACCGCCAGTGGCTTGGGCGTGACGGCTGCCGGGGTGAAGACGGTGAGGGGCACAATCGTCTCCTCCGGCGAGAGGCCGCCGTGGACGTAGATCCCTTCACACGGTTCGGCAAAGCGATAGGTGCTGCGGGCCGCCAGGTAGTTGGCTGGCAGGTCGAAGCGGTCTCGCTCGAAGACGTAACACTCGAAGCGCACGTTGTCCGGCAGCGCCGCCAGTTCCTTATCGCTGATGGTCACGTAGCGGTGGTGTCTGTCGTCCACCCTGTCCGCGTAGAACCGGCGGTCAATCGGGTTGGGTGCCTTGGCCGGGATGCGGGTTGAGCCGTGATCGGAGACGACGATCACGACCAAATCGCGTTCGGCGCCGATCCGCTCGGCGAAGGCCCGCACGTCCCCGGCCAGCGCCCGCAGCCGCTGGCGGACGGCGACACTGGTGGG
>DATKWP010000330.1:0-2001 GCA_035529535.1 Anaerolineae bacterium
TCACGTTTCACGCATCAAGTCGTGTTCTCGCCACACCCGATGGACGGGCACTCCGACCATAGCGGCCTGCTGTCGCAGTCTGGCAGAAGAGTGGACCGGCTGTACCAGGATCAGCACGACGGCGGACCCCGCCCGCCGCAAGTAAAGCAGCATGTCGAACAGTGCTTCGCTCTCGCGGCCGGTGATGATGACCAGCGTGGCCCCCCAGGGCAGATGTACGCTCTGGCGGCGCAGCAGTTCTGCGAACGGTACCCCCTTGGTGGTCTGTACGCGGGCCAGCACCTCCAGCAGGTTCATCAGGTGGGCGCGCTCCGAGCGCGGCGGCAGGAAGAATCGCGCACTTGATTCCAATAGTGGATCCCAGGCTTCCGTGGCCAGGCCTACCGGCAGTCTTTCCTGCACGACGACGTGGTTGGCGATGGAGGCCGCGACGACGATGGCCAGTTCGGTGGCCGTCTGGCGCTGGCGCTGGCCGTAATCCTCCGCGTCCAGGTCGAGGCAAACGAGGGTTTCGCGGGCGATCGCCGGCTGGTATTGCTTCACCAAGAGCCGCCCAGCCGCGGCGGTGGCCGTCCAGTGTATGCGGCGGGGTGAATCACCTCGTTGATAGTCGCGCACCCCCATCACGCGCGCCGGGTCCTCGAACAGGGGCGAACGGGCGGGTAGCGCCACCAGCGGCGAGCGCGTGGGCAGGCCCAGGTGGCGCAGGGGCACAACCCGGGGGTAGACGATGATGTGCTCGGGTGCGACCTCTATCTGGCTGTGGCGTATGATCCCCAAGAGGTCCCCGGTCTGCATGGTCAATGGACCGATAGGATAGTAACCCCGCCGGCGGCAGTGGAGCGTGTAACTGAAGCGACGTCGTGCACGCGAACCCAAGGTAGCCACCTCGCGGTAGAAGGGCGGGGCGGCGAGTTCCACCGGCAGCGACTCGTGCACTTCCAGCCACGGAACGGGCAACCGGCCGTCGTTTCGTACCGTCACATCCACCACCACCTGGTCGCCGGAGAAGGCGCGGTCTGTAAAGCGCCGTTCGACGTGCAGGTGGCTGGTCGTGTGTTGGTTCCACATGCGCGACAGCACGTAGACGGCGAAGAAGAGATACGCGATGGTGAAGAAGAAATCCGCCCGCAGCAGAACGGCGATCAAAAACACGACCAGCAGGAACGGCACCAAACTCTGCATAACCCACCCACCTCACGCATTACACATCACGTTTCACGTTTCACATTTCACGTGCCCCGTTTTCCCTCCCCAATGTCCAATTCCGTCTGTTCCAGGATTTCGGCCAGGATGGCCTCGGCGCTGCGTCCACGCAATTGGCTCTCGGGCCTGACGATCAGCCGGTGGGCGAGGGTCAGTGGGACCAGAGTCTTGACGTCGTCGGGGATGACGTAGTCACGGCTGCGCAGGGCAGCCAGCGCCTGGGAGGTCTTGTACAGCGCCAGCGACCCGCGCGGACTCGCCCCCAGCGCCACGTCGGGATGGGCGCGGGTGGCTTGCACGATCGCCAGGATGTACCGCTCCAACGTCTCGTCTACGTGCACGTCGGTAACGACGTCGTACATGTTCAGCAGTTCGATCCCCTCCACTACCTGGCCTACCGTCTCGATTGGGTGCTGCTTTCTGAGGTTGCGCAGCATCTGGATCTCGTCGCCGGTCTCGGGGTAGCCCAGCGACAGGCGGATCAGGAAGCGGTCGAGTTGGGCCTCGGGCAGGGGGAAGGTGCCTTCGTATTCGATGGGGTTCTGCGTAGCCAGCACCAGGAATGGCGCGGGTAGCGGGCGGGTGATGCCGTCGACGGTGACCTGCCGTTCTTGCATGGCCTCGAGCAGCGCAGCCTGGGTGCGGGGCGTGGCCCGGTTGATCTCGTCGGTGAGCAAGATGTGGACGAAGACTGGGCCGGGCCGGAAATCGAAGGCGTGGGTCAACTGGTTGAACACGCTGACGCCGGTGATGTCGTTGGGCAGCAGGTCGGGCGTACATTGCAGCCGCTTGAAG
>DATKWP010000331.1:0-16936 GCA_035529535.1 Anaerolineae bacterium
AATTGTTCAGGTTGACGGGTGGATCACGGAGGACGGGAGTTGGTTGGCACACTCCATCAGGCGAGTCGAGGATGAAGAACGCGAGTTTGAGTTCACCGGTTCTGTGGAGAGTATCGCCCCTTGGGTCGTGTCTGGCATTCCTTTCGAGACGGACGAGTGGACGGAGATCGAAACAGGCATTCGCCTGGGTGATCGGGTGCGGGTCGAGGGCCGGATCCTGGAAGATGGCACCTGGATGGCAGCCGAAATCGAGCGGTTGGACGACGATGACGAGGCACGCCATGTGGAGTTTGTGGGAACGGTAGTCAGCCTAGACCCGTGGGTTGTAAGTGGCGTCCCATTCGCCGTAGGTGATGAAACTGTCATTGAGGGCGATGTTAGCGCCGGCGATCTGGTCAGGGTGAAGGCCACGATTCTGCCTGATGGAACGTGGCTGGCTACCGAGATCGTGTTACTCAGCGATGACTGGGACGGGCTGGGTTGTTTGACCATCACGGGCGTAGTAGCGAGTATCAACGCCGATCAGATAGAGTTGCTCAATGGGCCGATTTTCCCTCTCGACGACGATGTGCGGACCGTCGGCGAGATCACGGTAAACAGCGTCGTGATGGTGCTCGTTTGTGTGGATGCTGAGGGTACGCTGACTGTGATGAGTGTTGTCGTCATCTATCAGCCGGGACTGGGGGTGACGCCCACGGCATCGCCGGCACCGACACCGACCACAACGCCACTGCCCACGGCCACCACGTCGCCACTTCCGACGCCGACGACAATACTACCGACGCTGACTGTGCCGCCCCTGACGCCAACTGCGCCACCACTGGGTGAGGAGGGAAAGGTCACGATCTGCCACAAGCCGCACTCGAAGAATCCCCACACGATCACGGTTTCGCGGTCGGCCTTGCCGGCCCACCTGGATCACGGGGATACCATCGGTCCTTGCAGATAATGGCTAAGGGTCTGGTTTCACCATGGGCACGGTGAAGGCAAACGTGCTCCCTGTGCCCGGTTCGCTCTTGACCCAGATCTGGCCGCCGTGCATTTCCACCAGGCTCTTGGTGATGATCAGCCCCAGGCCGGTGCCGGCGACGTCTTGCACGGCCGGATCATCGGCCCGGAAATACTTGGTAAAGAGGCGTTCCTGGTCGGTGGGGGAGATACCGATGCCGGTGTCTGTGACAGAACAGAGGACAAATTCTTCTCGCCCAACGCCGTTCTGGCCGTCCGACCACCGTTGGGCACGCACGGCGATGCCTCCTCCGGCAGGCGTGTACTTGTGGGCGTTGCTCACCAGGTTGGTCAGGACTTGCACCAGCCGATCTCGATCCCCCTTGACGGTCAGTTCCTCGGCTGGGACGTCCACGTGGAGCGTCTGTTGCTTGGTTTCGATCTGCCGGCGGATCGTACGTAGTGCGTCTTCGATCACCTGCCCAACCGATATGTTATCGAAGGTCAGTTGCAGACGGCCACTTTCGATGCGCGAGATGTCCAGCAAGTCGCTGATCAGCCGGTTCATGCGGTCGGCATTGGAGCGCACCGTCTCGAGGAAATTCCGCTGTAGTTCGTTCAGTTCGCCGGCAGCACCTTTGACCAGCAGGTCGGTGTAGCCTTTGATGGAGGTCATCGGCTGCTTCAGTTCGTGGGAGACGAAGGAGACGAACTCGGTCTTGGCATCGTTGGCGCGGCGCACCTCGTCGAACAGGCGAGCGTTCTCAATTGCAATGGCGGCGTGGTCTGCCAGGCGGCTGATGAGGTCGAGTGCTTCCCGGTTCAGGCGGCCCTCCTGGCCGGACTCGAGCGCGATCACGCCGATGATCTGCTCCTCCCGCCGGATGGGCACCGCCAACTGGGCGACCATGCCGGACACCAGCGGCAGATAATCCCGATCGCTCTTGACGTCTTCCACGAGTTCGGGCTTGCCCGTGCGCACGACGCGCCCGATGGTGCCCTGCTCCAGCGGCCACAGCCCGCCATCGTCGGAGGTGAGTGATTCCTCTGGATAGCCGTGATTGGCCAGGAACCGCAGGCCGCGCTCCCCATCCTCGGTGTCCGCGATGACGGCCACGAGCCCGATGTCGGCTCCCGTCATGCGCAAGGCCCAGTCCATGGTCAGGCCCATCACCCGGTTGTAGTTCAGGGTGGCGTTGAGCTCCCGGTCAATGCGTTGCATGTTGGAGAGTTCTTCCACCCGGGCCGCGAGGGCCTGGTCGGTCTGGGTGAACAGCCGGGCGTTCTCGATGGAAACGGCAGCGTTGGCCGCGAACGCGGTCAGCAGCCGTTCGTCGTCCTCGTCGAACGGTACACCGTCACGCCGGTTGAGCAGTTCGATGGCCCCAATCGTCCGTCCCCGGCTGGTCATCGGCACGGCGATGATCGAATGGGTGATAAATTCGGTACGATCATCGAGGCCATGGTACCAGCGCTGGTCGGAGCGGGCATCCTTGATGGTCACGGGCTTGCCTTCCTGGACCACCGTGCCCACGACGCCGGTGCCGGGGGGCAGGCGAGTGCCCACCAGATTCGCCGAACCGGGGCCAGCGGTCACTTCGAACACCAGTTCGCCGGTGTCTCGATCCACCAGCACCAGCGATCCCGCCTCTGCCTGCAGGAGTTCGACCGCCTTGGACATGATCAGGCCCAACACCATCTGCAGGTCGAGGGTGGAAGTAATGACCTTGCCGACCTCGTTGAGGGCACTCAACTGTTGGGCGCGTTCCCCCATCTCCCGGTAGAGGCGCGCCTTGTCCAGAATGGCGGCGGCCTGGTCGGCAATGGCGGAGAAGAACGACAGTTGTTCGTCAGCATAAGTCACAGCGGGGTCAAAACTGGAGACGGTCATCACGCCGATGGCCTGGTCGCCAGCCGTGAGGGGCACTCCTATCCAGGCCCGCCCTGGCCGCCCGCCGGGCTGGACCCCCCGGCGGGCGCATTCTCGGGTGTAGTCTTCGGTCATGATGGGTCGCAGTGTGCGGACAATCTGGCCGCTCAGGCCCATTTCCACCGGCCACTCTTCATCCTTGAATATGCGGTCCCCTTCTTCCACGTAAAACGCGTACTTGAGGGTTCTCTTCTCGGGGTTGTACAGCGTGATGTAAAAGTTGCGGGTGTCGAGCACACGGCTGGTCTGAGCGTAGATCAACTCCATCAGGTCGTCCACGTCCATCGTGAAATTGACCGCCTGCCCGACCCAGCGCAGGACGTCTACTTCCGTCATCCGTCGTTCCAGGTCGCTGAAGAGGCGCGCTTTTTCCAGGGCCACTGCCAGTTGGGAACCGAGCGACTCCAGGTTAGTCAAGTCGTCTGAGGAGAAGGGCATGCCGTTACGTTTGGGGCCCAGCGTCACCCAGCCGTGACCGGATACCGGGATCAAGAGAGCGGAGCGCAGGGCCTCCAGTGCCTCGCGCTCGACCACCAGGTCAGGAGGCAGTGGGCGCTCGCGATACAGGTAGAGGCTTTCGCGCCGCTGGAGCATCTGATGAGCCAGCGGCCCCTTCCGGGCGAAGGTCACGGCTGGGAACGGCCGGGTGCCGATAGCGTGGGGTACGTGCCGCGCAAGTTGGGGATCGTACAGGAACAGGGCGGCGAACTGCAAGTGCCAACTCCCCTCCAATAGTTCATCCAGGGCCTGTAGCACCGAGGGCAGTCCCGTAGTCTCGGCCAGCCGATGGCCGAAGCGATGCATGGCCTGGCGATGGTCCATCACGTCGCCCAGGAAAACGCGGTCCACTGCACGTTGCAGGCGTATGCGCGCCGGGTTCAGCAGCAGCGCCAGGAGCAGGACGAACACGCCCATGATCAGCGGCTGGTTGGCGTGCAGCGTCCCACCGAAGACGAGGCTGGTCAGATAAAGAAGGAGAAAGTATGACCCGACGACCAGGGCACTCAGCAGTGCATAGGCGATGCCCCGGCTGACCACCGCACTGACGTCGAAGAGGCGATAGCGCAGGATGGCGTAGGCGACAGAAATCGGGAACAGGACCAGCCAGGGCAGGAGGAGCACCGGAGGGAGGGTGGCTTGCGCGTAGCGGAAGGCGATGAGCCAGACCACGATCGGGCCGAAGGACAGGAGATTGCCCAGCAAGATCGTGCGGGCCTGCGACTGCACGATCGGAGATTCAGAGAAGCGGTCCCGGTAGACCATCATGGCCAGAATGGTCAGGAAGCCCGCGCCCACGAAGGCAAAGGCCACGTACCACGTATCGAAGTAGGCAGTAGGGGCCTCAAAATTCAAGATGCTGAACTGATTGACGACGGCAATGATCCCACCTGGCACGTAGCCCAGATAGCGCAGGGCCGGAACGCGATCGAGAAAACGTGTCCGCTGGGGAAAGACCAGGGCCAGGTGCATGGCCACGCTGCCGATCAGGGAGACAGCCACAATCCACACGCGGGGGAACCAATGGGTGGTATACGTATCGAACAGCAGGCCCAGGCTCAGCGCGATCACCGCACACATGGTGGCGAAGGCCCGCCCGGCTGGTTCGGATCGGCGCGCCACGAAGACCCACATGCCGATCCCCAGGTAGATCAGCCCCATCACGTAAGGGAGGACAAAGAAACTGGTCAGTGCCTTGGTGGGCAGCCGTTCCAGGCGGACCTGCACGTCGCGCAATGTTCCATCCTTGCTGCGTGCGGTCAACCGGACCACGTCACCCGGTTGATGCCGGGACAATTCGCGCACGAGGGCGGCGGTGGTTTCCAGGGGGATGCCATTGAGGGCGATCAGGTGATCAGGGATGTGAAGGCCAGCAGCATAGCCAGACCAGGACTGGTCGCCTGCCTGGTTGACGATTAACGTTGGCTCGGTGAACAGGCCTGGGAACGGGGTTGTTGCTGTATACCAGGCAAGGTACCCGGCGACGGCCAAGAGAAGCAAGGACGCAGCAAGGACCGCCGTGACAACCCAGACCTGCAGGGGCATCCCCTGGGAGCGTTGATGGGTTTGGGAGTCCATTCCCGTTTTGCTCACCTCTCGCACTGTCTACTACTACCCGCCCACCAGCATCATTGTAGCACAAGAATGGGAACTTGCCAATTTTCCCTCGTCCGCCCTGGCAAAGTACGCACGGTAGGCGGCCGTTTCTTCCAGCAGCCCCTTCAGTTGGGCGGTGACCTGGCCGGCCTGGCGAGCGGGTTGGGACGGGTCTGCGCTGGAGGGCAGGCTACCTGGCGCCAGCTGGATCTCGTCACCGTCCACGCCAGGCACTGCGATGTGGCCTTGAGCGGCGAGCCACTCCAGCCCCGCCCGCACGGTTGACTCCCGCTGTGCGGTAGCCGTAGCCAGCGTCGAGACCCGTACCTGGCCTCCGTGGGAGTTCAGCGCCCATTTGGCCAGGCCAAGGAGGCGTTTGAGAAACACCTCAGGCTGGTCCAGGCCAGGATCTATCCCGAAGAGGTAGATGGTCTGCGGGCCGACCTTTTCCAGTGCGGCGCACAACTCGTCCGGTCCAGGAGGGGTGGTCCAGATCGCGAGCGCGTTGGCCGGGCCCAGGGCGTACCGGTCCTGGCCGGCGACTTCTGCCCTGGCTTCGGCTTCGCTCCACACTTGCACGTCCCCTTGCGCTCGCAGGTGCTGCAACCGTGCGTGGGGGTCTGGCGCCCCTCGATAGTCCACCACTTTGACGGCGGGTCGCGCCGCTGGCTGGAGCGTCACGCCGGGCGCTTCAGCCGGGCGGGCATCTACCCACTCCACCTGCACAGCGCGCTGGCTACGGTAGTCGCTGGCCCGCACGACGTAGGCCAGGTCGAAGCGCCCCTCTGGTAGCGGCGAACCAGCCCCCTGCCACCAGATCACCTTTTGCGCCGTGCCTGCTTCGTCCTCGACGATGAGTTGAAGGTGCTCCCCCTCGCGACCTACGGCGCTGTGGCTGGTCAGGGTGAGCCCGGTGCTGGCCAGCACGAGAGGTGGATTGCCAGGGCCAAAGGGAGCCAACCGCTCCAATTCCTCGACCAGGCCAAGCGACAGGTCGGCCAGGGATAGCACGCTGTCTATCTGGAGGGGTGCCCTTTCTTTTACCTGGCCGAGCATCTCGAGGACGGTGCGCGACAGGGCGCGCCGGAACTCGGGGATGCGCTTGGGGTCAATGGTCAGCCCGGCGGCCATCGGGTGGCCACCGAAACTGGCCAGCATCTCGCCGTGGGCGGCGATGGCGGTCGTGATGTTGCAGCCCTCGACGGAGCGGGCCGATCCACGGCTCAACTCGCCGGGCGGGGTGGCGATGAGGATGGCGGGCCGGTGGTACCGTTCGGCCAGGTGACCGGCGACGATGCCGAGGACGCCGGCGGGCCACGAGGGATGGCTCAGCACCAGTGCTCCGTATTCGAGCAGGGTAGGAGCGCGCTCGATCTGGGCCTGGGCCGCCTGGGCGACCTGGTCACACAGTAATTTGCGGCGGGCGTTCAGGCCCTCCAGTTCAGCGGCGACGATGCGGGCCTGCGTCACGTCAGAGGTCATCAGGAACTCGACGGCGACGCTGGCATCGGCCAGCCGCCCCAAGGCGTTGAGGCGGGGGCCCAGGACGAAGCCGATGTGTTCCTCGGTGAGCCAGTCCGGGTTGAGTTCGGCAGTTTCCATCATCGTGCGCAGGCCGATCCGCGTAGTGTGGCGTAGGGCCTGCAGCCCGCGCTGGAGCAGGTAACGGGTGTCCCCAGTCTGCACGGCGACGTCGGCGACGATCCCCAACGCTACCAGATCGAGGTATTGCGCCACGCCCGCCGGTTGGCCCGCCCGCTCGTACAGGGCCTCGGCCAGTTTATAGGCGCATCCAACCCCTGGCAGTTCGCGCAAGGGGTGAGGGGAGGGGAGCAGTTTGGGGTTGACCACCGCGTGGGCCTGGGGGAGGACGGGGGGCAGGTCGTGGTGGTCGGTCACGACGACGTCCACACCGTGCGCTTGAGCGTAGGCGATGGGTTCGTGGGCGGCGACGCCGGTATCACACGTCAGCAGGAGATTGACCCCTTCCGCGATGAGTTGTTGCAGAACGGGAAGGTTGATCCCGTGAGATTCTTTCTCGCGGTGTGGGACGTGATAGCGGACGACTGCGCCCAGGTCCTGCAGCGTAGAGACCAGCAGCGTGGTGGACGTCTGGCCGTCCACGTCAAAGTCGCCCCAGACGCAGATCGTCTCTCCCTGGTGGATGGCTCTCTCCAGGCGCTCCACCGCCCGCGCCAGGTTAGGGAGGGCGGCCGGCGGGGTGGGATGGTAGCAATCGGGGTCGAGGAACGCGCGGGCGGCCTCGACGTCGGCCAGGCCTCGCCGGAGCAGCGTCGTTGCCACCAGCGGATGCCCGCCGATGGCGGATTGGAATGAGGCGGGTATTTGGATGGGGGGAAAGATGGTCCAATCTTTCATGTTCGTTGGCTCGCGTGAAACGTGAAGCGTGAAACGTGAAACGTGAAACGTGATGCGTGATTAGGGGAGATACGTTTCACGCTTCATGGTTCAGTAGGCCACCTCCGCAATCTGTTCAAAGTCAAGTACCAGGTCAAGATCGTCGCCCGACTCCAACTCATCCTCAGCCGCTTCGAACGTGCCGGCGGTGGTGCCGCGCTGGCAGAGGGAGCGGTAGGCGCAGTAGCGACAGCGACGTTCGTCCGCCGTGAGCGGAAAATCGCCGTCACCCCGATGCCCGATTTCCTCGATGAGGGAGCCGAGGTAGGCTTCGTCCGCGTGGTACTGGGCCACGTCGTAGGCGAAGCGCTGAGGGGCCTCGGGAAAGCTGGCGAACCAGTAGAGCATCTCCACCTGCTCGGGCTGAAGCGGCTGGCCCGCGTTGAGGTGGCGGCCGGCCCGCACGAGAAGGTAGGAGTAAACCTTGGTCTGCAGCCGCCCTGCCAGCCACTTGCGTTGGGGCCGTTGGCGAAAGGTCTTCCAATCCACGATCACCGCCCGTTGCCCGGCGTCCACCGCGACCAGGTCATACGTGGCCACCAGGCGATGGCGACTTGCCAGGCCCGTCCCGCCCACAGGCGCAGACAGGACGATCTCGGGATCGCGGGACGTAGGCAGACGAGGTGGCGGCGCGGTCAGGTAGTTGTGCCACCAGCGAGCCAGGTCTGGGTCGGAGATGGAGCCAGACAGCCGCTCCGGCGCGATCCCCAGCAGGTGCTGGTGGACCAGCCGGTGGAACGCCGCTCCTTGTTGGAGGTGGTGCTCGTTCTCCAGGGCGGGTTCTGCCTCGATCGCCGGCCATGCCACGCGCAGCAGGTAGCGCAGTTGGAAGCGGCGCGGGCAGTCCACATAGTCCTGGAGGCTTCCCTGGCTAAATTGAAAGTCGGGGGGTAGGGTCATGGGCCGAAATCTCCTGCCAACCTCATGGCTGGCCCTCCCAGAATGTCTGTAAGGCACTGAACGGGGCTGCCGGCTGTTGGTCGCCCAGCCGGCCGGTGTTCCAGGTGATGACCAGTTCCTTCCTGGCGCGGGTGATGCCGACGTACAGCAGCCGCAACCGCTCAGCGGCATAGTCCAGCCGTGCCTTGCGGGTGGCTTCCCCCTCCGCGTAGGACAAGATGCCATCTTGTCCTACGCCGTAGAGCAAGATGGCATCCTGCCCGGCACTGTGGAGGGCTTTCAACTGGGCGAGCGCTTCCGCCTCCAGGTTCAGACTGTCGCGGACGAACCATTTCTCTGAGATGAAGCGGTCGTGGGACTGGGCCGAGGGAAAGTCGTAGTTGTTGACCGACGTCAGGTAGACGCGATCCCACTCCAGCCCCTTGGCCTTGTGGACGGTGGCCACCATGACCTTGCCCTTGTATCTCTGAGGATCGAAGCCGGTGTCGTCCTGGCTAAGGCCCAGGAAGCGGCGCTCGTTGCGGGCGACGGTTGCCAGTTCCTGCGTGAGTTCCGGCAGCCGCCAGTCGGGATGGTTACTGCTGCCCTGCCGCAGAACCACGGCGAGTTTGTGGGCCACGGCCAGGTCGGCCGGCTCACGGAACAGGTCTTGGGCCAGGGTGAGGATGAGTTGGTCTATCGGCAAGAGCGTCGCGGCGTGCCAGCGGCGGACTGCCTGGCGGAAGGCACTCAACCGCTCGCGGGCTTGGGGAAACTCGGCCACTGCGGCTAGCCCATCCAGCCCATCCCGATCGGCGCGCGGCCACAGTAAGTCCTCGACCTGCTGGCACTTGCGCAGCGCCTTGGCCACGCTCTCGACGTAGGGCTGGGGTTCCTCACCGCCTTCCTGCCTGGCGATATACTGCTGCCAGACCCGGTAGGCGGTGGCCAGTTTGACTGGCGAGGCGGGATCGCTCAGGTAGTGGACGACGTTGCCCAGCGCTCCGGCTGCCTCGCGGGTGGCCTGCGTACTGCGCAAGAGTTCAACGTATTCCAGGCCGCGTTTCTTCAATGCGGCGGTCACCTCGAAGCCACGCTCGTTACGCGGTACGAGGACGGCCACGGTTTCCTCCTGGTGTTCCGGCAGCCAACGGGCCAGGGAATCCACGACCGCCTGGAGTTCCTCGGCGGGAGTAAACTTGCGGGCGACGATGCGCACGAGGTCCGGGTCATCGGGCGGGTTGGGCTGTGGGTCGCCAGGGGGCGTGGGCTCGACGTGTGGCGGGGCCAGCGCGTCCCGAACGGCACCCGCGGGATGTGCGCTCCTCGTCCAATCAATCAGCGCATTGGCCAGGTTGATGATGCTCTGGGTCGAGCGGCCCGAGTTCGGTAATTCCCGAGGGACGACCCCGCTCTCCTTCAGGAAATTGCGCAGGAATTGGGGGCTGGCGGTGGTAAAGGTCTCATAGATGGCCTGGTTGGGGTCCCCCACGCGCACCCAGTTGCCGTCGGGACCGGCGAGCAGGCGCAGGATTTCCTCCTGCAACCGGCTCGAGTCCTGGGCTTCGTCCTCCAGGATGAACGGCCAGCGGTGGCGCAGCCGTTGCAGATACTCGGGGTCCAACTGCAAAGCACGCAGGGCCAGCCGGATCAGGTCGTCAAAGTCCACCGCGCCCCGGTAGACCAGCGCATGCTGATAGTCGGCGTAGATGGCCCAGCCCATTTCCGCCAGTGGGAGGGGCTGCGGGAAGCGGTCCAGGCGGCCGCGCAGCTCTGGAGGTGTAAGTTGCAGGTCCTTGGCGAGCCGGATGAAACTGCGGGCAACGTCGGTCGCCAGGAGCGGCCAGTGGGCGCGGCGGATCCAATCCCGTTTCTTTTCGTCCAGGTCGGAGGAAAAGAAATCATCGGCGGCGTCAGGGTTGGATCGCGCCCAGGCCTCCGCCGCGTCTTGCAGCATCTGGTCGGCCGCTCGCTCGTCCACGATTTGGAAGTCGTCGGCCAGGC
The DNA here is from genome assembly GCA_035529535.1 of Anaerolineae bacterium. Taxonomy (GTDB): domain Bacteria; phylum Chloroflexota; class Anaerolineae; order B4-G1; family B4-G1; genus DATKWP01. Next base: position 10,274 of record DATKWP010000331.1, read on the forward strand.
CCACGAGCGACGGCCGTTCGCGGACGACGTCGTGGGCCAGGCCGTGCAGCGTGCGCACGCGGTAACCCAGGTGGGGCAACAAGCCGCGACGCTGGACCAAATTGGCCACCCGCGCGGCAAAGTTGTTCACGGCGGAATTGACGAGCGTAACGATCAACACTTCCTGGTCGTCCTCGAGCACGCCGCTGGCGACCAGTTTAGCGGCCAGGGCCGAAAGCGTGACTGTCTTACCGCTGCCGGGGACGGCCGAGACGCCCATCTTGCCGCCGGTGTAGTCCAGGACCTCTTGTTGTTTGGGGCGTGGTTTGAACGTCATCTATCAGGCTGCAATTCACTACTACTGAGAAGGGCTTGCGCACTCTCGCTTTGGCGGCGCAGAATGCGCTGGAGCGCCTGCAAGAGCGGCCCTTTTTGCTCGTTGCCCAGTTCGTCCATCGCGCTCAGCCCGAGGTAGATCCTGCGGCGGCAACGACGGAGCAAGCCCAGCACGAGGCGGTAGAGCGCCTCCTGGCGCGTTTCGAACTCGTCAGCGTCGGCCCAGACTGCGTCCCTGGGCCAGTGCCGGCTCAGGACGTAGGGGTGGGTGAGCGGCTGGTAGAGCCGTTCCCACCAGCCCCGGCCGCCCACGTTGAGCCAGAACTGGTAGTCTACGGGCCGGTTGTTGATGATGAAGGTGTAGGCGGGGGCCAGCAGTACCGCGTCTTCCGGTTGGAGCCGCCAACTGCGGATGTATTGGGCGGCGATGACGCCGTCCTCGACCATTTCGATGTATTCCTGTCCCAGGGGTTTGTCGGGGGCGCCCACCAGGGGGCCGCCCGTCGTGGGTGTCCCTGCGGGATGGGTGGGAATGCCGGCGGTCGCCCAGCGGAATTTTTGCACCGATTCGATCAGGTTGGCGGCTACCTCCCCCGCGCCATAGTTGCGATGGAAGCCATAGCCCGGCTGAGACAGAACCTCACCGAAGAGGCGACTGAGGAAGTGATCGAAGGGGGAAGGGGAGGAAGGGAGAGGAGGGAGGGGAGGGGAGGGTGGGAGTTGAGGGGGCTGTGTGTTGGCGATGTAGGTCTCGATCCAGGTGCGCAGGCGCTCGTAGCGGTTGCCCAGCACGAAGGTGAGCCGCTCCTGCATATCCGGGTTGATCTGGTCGAAGGAACTCAGGGTCGGACGACCATCCCGCACGCGGTACACGATGTCGGTCAGCAGTTGGGCCCGTACCAGGTCCATGCCGTCAATCGCTTGCATGAGCGCGTAGGCGACGTCGAAGCGGGTGGGGCAGATGGTCCACTGGGGGTGGGCGAGTGGTGCCAGCGTGAGCAGGCAGCGGGTGGCCGGTTCTTCGCGCAGCGCGCGCGAAGGGCGGTGGGAACGGGCGGGAATGCCGAGCCGTTCCAGCCGGTTCATCAGCGAGAAACGGAGCGCGTCGCTCAGGAAGGGGGCCAGGACGACGATTTTGCCCGGCGGGACAGATTGGTCGTGCACCAGGGCCGCAATCTCCGTGGCGACCCAGTCGAGCATCTCGGGGTGGTAGCGTTGATGGGCGAAGGTCAGGGCGGTGTGGATGTCGGGAGGAAGGGAGGGAAGGGAGGGTGCAGTTGGGCGGTTGAGGCTGTGGGCGAATTCGATGCTCAGAGCCTGCAGGGCGGGCGCAGTCACGGCGGACTGGGTGAACGCGATCTGCTCGTCGCACAGTTCCCGCAGCGCGTACGCGTGCTCGGGGTCGGCGCCCAGGAAGCGGCGGTAGCCCGCGTCGTGGTCGTAGACGAGGAGCGCCGACCGGCAATGCGGGAGCCATGCTCGCAGGAGGTCGTGGGCGATGGGGGTGTCTTCTTCGACGTTGTCCACGATGAGGTGGGTGTAGGTCTCTAGCAGGTAATCGCGGCACAGAGAGCCCGCGCCGCCGCCAACGGGTGGCGTTGGAGTCTCAAGTAATGGCCACAGATACCTGGTGAAGACCTCGACCTGCAGCGAGAAGTCGAGCAGGTTGTGGGCCAGGCAATACTCGCGGAAGCGGATCGCGCAGGCCTGGGCCTCGTCGTAGATGCGCGCCTGGCTCTGTTCGCCTCCCCAGGCGGCTGTGAGCCGTTCGCCGATCTGGGTGTAGGGGAAGCCGACGACGGCAGCCTTGTTGAGGTTGTCCAGGATCTGGCTGTAGAGCCGGTTGCGGTCAATGACCACCGAATCAAAGTAGCCCTGGTCGAGCAAAGGGCGGACCAGGCGGGCCATGGTGTACTGGGCGGTCTCCAGCGTGAGGAAGGTGGGCGGGTGGTCGGGATGGGCGAAGCCTGCTTCCTCGGCGACGAGCGGCCAGAACAGGTCCACCATGCGCTGGGCCAGCCCACCGACGGTGGAGATGGTGGCCAGCCCTCCGGCGTCTACGGTCGGACGGCGTAGCGCTTCGTAGTAAGGGGTGGCAAGGGTGCGCTGGGGGACGAGCACCAGGATAGAGCGGGCCGGGACGCCAGAGGCGAGCAGGTGGAGGAGCCAGCCGACGGCCGCGGTGGTCTTGCCGGCGCCCGCGGGTCCTTCGAGGAAGAGTCTGTGCTCGACGGAGCGCTCAATGAGCGCACGTTGGTGGTCAGATAGGGTGAATGACATCATGCCGGGTAATGCCCTGGGCCTTTCGTCGGAACACCTGGCTGCGCCCTTTGCGTCCTTTGAACCTGCAGGAACGCCAGATGGTGCGGCTCCAGGTTCTGCCAGAAGAGCCTGTGGAAGATGAGGGAGAGGCGGCTATCCGTGCCCTGGTTGCGGCAGGGCTGCTCACTCCACCATCGCGTCGCTTCAATGTGGCTCCCGACCTGGATATGCAGTACCAGGTGGCCGAATTGGACCGGACACTGACCGAGGCCGCAGGAGAATTGGTCACCAGGCATCCGCTGCGTGCGTACGATGCTGTGAAACTGGCCTCGGCGCTGCGGGTGCAATCGGAGCTCGTCCGTGCCAAGTCTCCGGCGCTGACATTTTTTTCCGCTGACGACCGCCTGGTTGCCATTGCCCAGGCCGAAGGTCTGCTCACAGACAACCCCAATCGTCATCTTTAGGGCTCCTGCTCATAGCCGTTGTGATCCAGAGCCGGGCGACGGCGTTGGTGCATGTGCCAGTGGCGAGGCCTGAAACCGTGCAGCCTTAACCGGCCCGTTGACTTCTTCACGTGAGACACGGAGGTCATAGATCTCAGCACCAGGTAGCCGGCCACGGAGGCGGGGATGGTCAGGCCGGCGAAAAACCAGGTAGAGGCGGGCACTCTTCTGACCTGTTGGATCGTCGAAGCCAGGCTCGCTCCCGGCTCCAGGTGGACCTTTTCCTGGATCGTTCTCTCCAGCGCCGTGACCCTCTCTGCCAGGATGTCCCTGACTTCGCCGGGAGGGAGCAGGGCGATCAGGTTGGCCAGCCCCGTGCTGGCCTTTTGTGTGACGGGAGGGTTCTCGCTCAACAATGACTCGTATGCCTGCGTGGTCAACGCCACGACGTTCGTCCAGTCGAGCCGTTTGACCCGCTGGCGGGCGTTCTCGCACATCCGGTCGTATTCCGGTTGAGGCAGGTTGCAGATCTGCTCCACGTGCCGCGCGAACTCTGCCGGATCGGTGTCCTTCGGCAGCCTGGCACCGACCTGGTCATCCACGAGCTCGTCTACGGTCTCGTTGGATAGGCCCACCACGGGGGTGCCGGATGCCAGGGCTTCAATGACGACCAGGCTCTGGACTTCCATTTTCGACGCAGAGACGAAGACGTGGGTCTTTTCGAGGTATGGAGGGATGGCTTTGTGCTCGACTTGGCCGGTGAAGGCTACGTTGTCCAGGCCGTGCGCCTGGCAAAAATCTCTCAACTGCTGGCCGTAGGCAAGATTCAGCGGCTCGCCGACGATGTAGAGCCGGTAATGGCGAGGAAGGTGTGTGAGGACCTCGAGCAGGTAGCGCTGGTTCTTTCGCTCGCTGATAAACCCGACGAAGGTGAGGACCCTTTTGGGGGATGACAGGTTTGTATTCTTGCAGATCGCGTATCGCTTGAGCTCCCTGCCATTGGGAATCACAAAGATCCTTCCCGCGTGGCCGAACTGGCGAAGGCTATCCAGAGCGTAGTCGTTGAGGGCGACGAGGGCATCGCAATTCTCGAAAAAGTTAGTGAGGATCTGCCGGGTCACCGATTCGGCCAGGATACTGCGCATGATCCTCGCGTTGACCACGTCGGCGGTACCGAATTCGAGGATCTTGGAGGGCAGCACGTGGGCGGTGTACACAAAAGGCACGTGGTGCATCCTGGCCCATATCTGCCCGATCAGGCCGATCAGCGCAGGCTCGTGGGCGTGCATGACGTCGGGGTGGAACTCGTCGAGGAAGGCGAGGATTTTGTTCACGTTCCATGCCGACAGGGCGGGAACGCAGACGACGCCTTCGGTGGCGCTCTGGACCGCAAAGACCCGCAGGCCGTTTTCGGCTTCAGCCGGTCCCGTGTGGTCGCCGGGGCAGATCAAGACGGTGTCGTGGTAGGGGGCGAAGTGTTGGGCCAGTTCGTGGGCGGCCTGCCCCTCGCCGCCGCCGAAGCCTTGTTTGAACAGTGAGATGAAGGCGATTTTCATGGTGCGCCTCAATTATCAGATTTCGTATCGGGTGATGCGTATTACGGTCTTGTCTTCTTAGACAAATGACATCTTCATGCTGTATTCCACTTACCAAGGCATGGTACTTGTGGTTAGATGTGTGACAGGTGCCAATCTCTGATGGTCATAGCAGGTATAGTCATACTGCGCAGAACAACTCAAGGAATCTACGGACTCAGGCTGTACGGAACGATGTTGGTTTCATGATAATATGCACTTATTGTTCAACTAATCGAGCGTCTTCCGGGTGTCGAGTAGCCAGGAACCCTTGTATAGTACTCGATAGTAGATTCAAGGAAATGGATGCCAATACATCAAACGCACCTGTTATGACTAATGGAACTCTAGTTCCAGACATTAGGCTAAAAAGTCCGATAATCACTGAGGGTGATCCCATCCCCACAGCTGTGAGTGCCAGAAATCGCAGATAAGGATGCTTCCGCATCCAATTTGCGATCTGGGCTGGTGAGACTTTTCTCTCAGAAAGCGGTAATGCTCTGAAGTACTGTGAAGGGGCAAGAACCGAGCAAATCGTTCTTTTCCTTTTATCGGTGCCGTCTGATACATCAACTCTTACTGGCCGCCTGGCATCGCGTTCCTTGATCAAGTAACCGGACAGGAATACCTCAGGGCGACAAAAATGCAGTTTCCCCCGATGCGGGAAAGTCAACCTTACAAGACCATCGTTTTCCCAATAGCCATAACTGTATAGTTCGGCAGCCCATCGCTTGCTTGGATTGAGGCCTTGGATGAAGGTGATCGTCTCAGGAATCCGTGTCCAGGCCTCAACTGCTTGCTGGACGTAGAACTGCATACTCTGGTCACTGTCGTTGAGACAGGTGCCCTCGAAGTGAGAAATCTCTTCATCAAGTACGGCAAAGTCCTTTAGTAGTTGCCAGAGATTACTCTCACTCAGCCTTACACGGTTCAGGCGCAGAACAGGTCTGGAGCTGGCAATGTGCCGACCGTCTCGGAGCAATTCGCAGCCAAATCCAAAAAGAACCAGGAACAGGCCTACCGCTTTGAGTGAGTTTGCTTGTTTGTGGTGAGGAGTATAGTCGCAGTTTAGCCAGCTGATGAATTGCTGCAATTGTTGCAGATCATCGGCGCTAAGTCCCGCGTTCATGGCAATCGGAGTATGGGACGAGGAGTGAACAGTAAATGTGGCGCTAGAGTTGCCTTTTAGCTCTCCGATGATACCTAGCACTACTTCGTTCATTTCTGCCACGGTACTCTGAGTAATATCCGAACTGGCCGTAACACATGCAATCAGGCAGGCTGACACCTCGATGGCGAGGGTGTAGTAAAGGCAGAGCTTTGCCAGAGAAGTTGGTGGGTGTCGGTCCAATTGTAGCCGCGCTCTGGCTTCCTCCCAACCTTCTGCAATTGCCAATAGGCGTCGTCCCTCCGGGCTCAATCTGCGTCCTTGAAACCCTGATGGGAATATCGGAAGTTGAGGATGCATTCGGAGATATACCCTCCAATTTGATAGCATTGATGCGGGCAGCAGAGCCAGGGAATCAGATAGATCCGCAAGCATCGAGTGTGCTCGTTTTATAGGCGGATAGTCTTGAAAGCCTGGATTTCTGGAGATGACTTTCAGACGAAAACTCACAAAATCTTGTAAGGTGTACCAGGTAGTTGATTCCTCACTCGCAGAGCGTAGGGTGGAGAGTGAATTCATGAATGCAGTCGTATCGCTTAGATCTCGCATAAGCCATTTCAGACTCGAATACCTATAGTCTGGAACCTGCTGAAGCATTCTGGCCAAGATTGAACGGAAGTGAGGAGGAATTTCCGGCTCGTCAACGAGATCTTGTAGTGTTGGATGATCACCATATTTTGATTGAGTTGAGTTGACTGCTTGTAAGGGACACTCTTTTCTGGTGAGTTGAAGCAGTAGAAGCCCAAGGTAATAGGTAGCGGCACTAGGGCCAACTTCATCTCGGCTGGCGGGAACCGGACAACCTGGGATGCCGCACTGGTAGCTTGGAATCCCCAGGCTAGCCCCAATGTTTAGCAATTTGATCTCCCCAGTTGGACTCCACAGCACATTGAGTGGATCA
>DATKWP010000332.1:0-2966 GCA_035529535.1 Anaerolineae bacterium
GCTCGATCGGCACGTACTGAATCATCCCGTTCGCCTGTCCGGCATCGTCCAGGGCTATCTTGACGCGCAGGCCCTGATGCTTCATCTTGTTGTACCAGCGCTCTTTGTGGCAACTCCGCGCCACATCCTTGTCCCAATCCTTGAGACAACCAAAAAACGCCGGTTCGTACTCTGGTGTCAGGTCAACGACTCTCACGAGGCTCCTCCGCGCTGCCTGTAGGGGACAGTCGCCCTGGGGAGTTGGGCCTGGACGCCGAAGCGGCGATCCGCTTCTCGAAGAGGATCCCCCCGTGGCCATCCTCCCCCATCTCCACGAACCCCACCTTCTTGTAAAAGTGGCGCGTGCGCCGGTTCCAGGCCGGCGTGCCCAGCGTCCATCGCTTCGCCAGCGGGAACTCCTCCCCCAAGAACTCCATGGCCTTGGCGCCTACCCCCTGGTTCTGGAAGTCGGGATCCACAAAGATGCGGCCCAGCTCGTACTCCTGCGGAGCCTTGCGGAAGACGATTAACCCGCCGGCGAGGCGGCCGTCCACCAGGATCTTGTAATACTGCCCGATCCGCATCATCCGGGCCTGCCACTGCGCAGACTTGTAGCCAGGGGGGCCACCCGGTCCCGGTGCGCCGCAGTCAACGTCGCTATCGAACGCACGCCCCGAAATCTCTGCCAGCGTCTCTGCGTCCCCAGATCTGGCCTTCTTGCACGCGACCATAGACTTACTCATCAATCAGGCTCCTATGATCCGTAAATCCTGCGCATCCGTGTCAGGAGTTCTTGCACGTGACCACACCTCACTCCTTCATCAGGCTCCTACGATCCGTAAATCCTGCGCATCCGTGTTAGGAGTTCTTGCACACGACCAATCTTCACTCCTTGATCAACCCGCCGTGGTAGACCAGTTCGTACACCTTGATGCCGTCCCGTTCGATCCACTCGCGGCCCGTGAACGAGGCCACGTCCCCCACACTCGTGTCCACGTAGACCCCGTTGGCGGTCGCGTGCTCAAAGCCGCCCAGGAAGCGCCCCTCCTCGTACATCTCGGACAGGCTCTCCTGGATGATGCGCCCGGCCTCGGCCGCCGCGATCAACAAGGGTTCCAGGATACGGCCGTAATAGTTCATCGCCCAGGCGGGCTTGCCCTCGTAGTAGACGACCTCCTGGCCCAGAAAGTCGGAGCCGCCAAAGTAGCAGTCCAGGTACGAGAAAGCACCCTCGTGGAACTGGAGGTCGTGGGAGCCGGGCCGGTACGAAAGGCTCTTCGCCCCGCCGCCGACGTAGGTGACCGCCTTGGCCCGCACGATGAAGGCGTTGAGTTGATCGAGTGTGAAATCGGCCATTGGTGACCTTTCCCTCCTGTGGCTGTGTCACCCCGAGTGAAGCTGAGATTCCTCGCTTCGCTCGGAATGACAAACAAGGTCGTCATTCCGAACGCAGTGAGGAATCTCGGACGCTTACAGGCTGCTACGAACCTCATCCAGCACCGCGCGCGCGGCCGGCACGAAGCCGAAGAAGCGCTCGATCTTCTCGCAGCCGTAGTCGGGGCAATAGGCGCAATTGACCACTTGCCGCTCCACCCCGCAGGCGCGGATGTCACACTCGGCACAATGGCCCCACTTGCGCACGTCGTCGGCCACACACCCCGCGCAAATCACCGACTCGACGGTGATGCCGGGCGCGTTATATTCCTCCCGCCACTGCGCGGCCACCCGCTCCAGCGCGGCCCGGTCGTTCGCCATGGTGGCGACGTAGGCCGGGCAATCGCTGCATACCAAACCACAGTAAGCCACAATGCGACCCATAAGAGTCCTCCTTTCAATGCTCGAACAATTCAACTGCCTGTCTCATCTTCGAGACCGCGTCCACACCAAAGGGACAACGCTCCATGCACACGCCGCACTCGGTACAGGCCGAAGCCTGCACCGGCAGCGCGTCGTACGCCGCCTGCAACTCCTCCGCAACCGGCAACTCGGCCACGTCAACCAGGCGGCTGACCTGCCCGATGTCAATGACGGCCGGGCAGGGCAAACAGTGGTTGCAGTACACACAGTCCCCTTCCGCATAGCGGCCAAAATCCGCCACGATCTGGCCAAAGTCGCGCTCCGCCTCGCTCGCCTCCACCGTGTGCAACGCCGCCGCCAGTTCGTCGTTGTTCTTGACGCCGGCGACGGCCATCGAAACGCCGACCTGCGCCAGCACGTAACTGAGGCACAGCACCGGGGTGATGCCGGGCGTGACCCTGGCCTTGAAGCTTTCGCCGCCGGTCTGGTAGCGCGCGGCGCGAAACGTGCCCTTGTGCTGCAAGAGTTTCCCACCACCATACGGCTTCATCGCCACCAGCCCCACCCCGCGCCTGGCGCATAGGCTCAGTAGTTCCTTGCGGCCAGGCATCGCGTTCCCAATCAGGTTGACCGGCAGCATCACGACGTCAATCTGCTCGCTCTCGATCGCCCTGGACGCCACGGCGATGTCGTGCAGGCTGATCCCGATAAAGCGCGCCTTCCCCTCCCGCCGGAGACGGTGGGCCAGGTCCAGCAGCCCCTTCGGCCTCATCACGACGTCCAAGTCCTTGACCGTGTTAAAGTTGTGCAGGAGCAGCACGTCCACGTGGTCGGTCTCCAGCCTCGTCAGGCAGTCGTGGAAGAACGCTTCGCTTTTCGTCGCGTTCCGCGTCTTGCAGTACTGCCCATCCTTGACCGTGGAACCCAGGTGTCCGGTCAGGAGCACGCGCTCCCGCAGTCCGCGCAACGCCGCCCCAAAGTTGTCACGATACTCCGGGAACGCCAGGGGCATGTCAATGTAGTTCACGCCGTGCTCGAGCGCCTGGTGGACCACAGACACCACGGTCTCGCGCGGCTGCCCGTGCAGGTAGTCCCCACCCAGCCCGATCACGCTGACGTCGAGGCCGGTCCGGCCGAGTTTACGATATTCCATAGATTGTCTCCTTGGTCCTTATATGGAAGCCCCCGCC
>DATKWP010000333.1:0-5776 GCA_035529535.1 Anaerolineae bacterium
GCCAAGGCCGGTGTCATCGGCTTCACCAAGAGCCTGGCGAAAGAACTGGGGTCACGGGGGATCACCGTCAACGCGATCGCCCCGGGCTTGGTCCACACCGACCTGACGGCAGACCTGTCGGAGGAAATGCTCCAGAAGGCCATTGATCTGACGCCGCTCAAGCGAGCCGGCCACGCCGAGGAGATTGCCTACGCCGTGGCCTTCCTGGCCTCCGACGAGGCCGCTTTCATTACCGGCGTGGTGTTGCCGGTAGACGGCGGCCTGGTCATGTCCGGCTAGGTGCACGAGAGGAGCGTGGTCTGTGGGCCGGTCGTGGCCTACGTGCGGATGGGGATGCAGCCCGCTGGTGCCAGTCACGTGGACGTCGTCTCCAGGGCCACGAACGACTACGTTGAGGTGGCTGATCCATGGACTGGCACCGTGGGCAGATACCCCATCCAACAGCTCATTGCTTCCTGGGACACCGACTTTGGCGTGAGGAAACGCCGGAGCTACCTGGCGATCAGGCCAGCCCCGCACGAGCGAGGCCCATCCTGGCCGGCGCTTGTCGGTAGCCCGACCCCAAGGCAACGCCCGGTGTCATGAGCAGCCGCGCTCGTGTGGGGCACTTGAACGCAGTGCACCACCGCCACAGGCCCCTCCACCGCCCGCAGCACGTCGCCGGCGGTGATCGTTGCGGGGTCCCGGATCAGGCGATATCCACCACCGGGCCCTTTGATCCCTTTCACTAGCTCCGCCTTCCTGAGGTGCCGGAACAGTTGGGCCACATAGTCGGCAGAGATTGCCGGTCGTTCGGCAATATCCTGGCGCAGAACCGGTCCTTCTTCGGCGTGCAAGGCAAGGTCTACCATCGCCCGCAGCGCGTACCGCCCGCGTGTTGAGTAGTTTTGTCAACTATTCATCCATCCGCCAAATGGCGGGTATGAACGTAAGCCAAATCTCTCTAGCCGTGGTCTGTCTTTCATGATACGATGAGATGATAAACAAGGAGGTCAAGAGCGATGAGTAAACGACAAATACGTGCGTTGGTCATAGCACTCGCTGCATTGGCTTTGTTCGCGGCGGCCTGCTCGTCCACCCCATCGACAGGTCCAGCAAGAAACGCCGACGGCTACACAGACATAACCGTGGAACAACTGGCCGAAATGCTGGAAAACAAGGATTTTGTCCTGGTGAACACCCACGTTCCGTACGAGGGGGAGATCTCGCAAACCGACCTGTTCATCTCCTTCGACGAGATCGCCGATCACCTGGACGAACTACCGGGCAAGGGCGAAAAGATCGTGCTGTACTGTCGCAGTGGCTCGATGAGTACCACGGCAGCCGAGACGCTGGTCTCGCTGGGCTACACCAACGTGTTCGAGGTGGACGGTGGCATGCGGGCCTGGGAGGCAGCAGGCTACGAATTGATAAGACGATAGCGAGAAGCAGGAGGTAACGATGATTGCTGCTTTGTTGATCACACTGCGAGAAGGATTGGAGGCCGCACTGCTCGTCGGCATTGTGCTGGGCGTGCTGCGCAAACTGGGCCGCATGGAGCGCAGCAGGCCGGTGTGGGCCGGCGTGGGCGCAGCCGTCGCCGTCAGTGCCGTTGCTGGCCTGGCGCTCAACGCCCTGGGCGTGGCCTTCGAGGGACGCGGAGAGGAGATCTTTGAGGGCGTGGCGATGCTGCTGGCCGCGGGCGTGCTCACCTGGATGATCTTTTGGATGCAGCGCCAGGGACGAGAGGTCCAAACAGAATTGGAATCGGACGTGCGCCGTGCTGTGAGCATGAGCAATGCGTGGGCGTTGTTCAGCCTGGCCTTCGTGGCCGTGGCGCGGGAGGGCATCGAGACGGTGCTCTTCCTCACCGCCGCTGCATTCAGCGCAGCGCCCGTCGAGACGTTGGTCGGCGGCGCGCTGGGGTTGGTCATCGCTGTGGCGCTGGGATGGCTGATGTTCGCCGCGGGCAAGCGGCTGGACGTGCGCGCCTTCTTCCGCGTGACGAGCGTGCTGCTGATCCTCTTCGCCGCCGGGTTGCTGGCGCAGGGGGTGCACGAGCTCCAGGAGGCCGCCTTGTTGCCTATTCTTGTCGAGCACGTGTGGGACATTAATCCTATCCTTGATGAGAATGGCACCGTCGGCACATTCCTCAAGGCGCTCTTTGGCTACAACGGCAACCCCTCGCTGCTCGAAGTGATCAGCTACATCGCCTACTTTGTCGTCGTCTACCTGGCGACGCGATTGAGTGGGTCACGGCAGGTTGCGTCGGCAACATCAGTATGAACATAAGCGTCTCGCCCTTTCTGGCCTTTGCTGCCGGCTTGTTCTCGTTCGTTTCACCCTGCGTGCTGCCGCTGGTGCCGGCCTACGTGGGGTACCTGGGCAGTCACGCAGCGCCGCCACTATCAACCCCGACCGGAGTGGGGATTTCTCTCCTCGGCGCTGATGGGCTTCTTTTTCGACGCTGGCTGGTCTCCCTGTGTAGGACCGACGCTGGGGGCAATCCTGACGCTGGCGCTGAGCGAGGCGACGGTAGGACAGGGAGCGTTGCTTCTGCTCGTCTACTCGATGGGCCTGGGAATTCCCTTCCTGTTCATCGCGCTGGGCATTGATCGGGCATCCGGGCTTCTGCACCAGGCACGACGGCTGATGCGCGTGGCGACCATTGCCAGTGGCCTGTTCCTCGTCGCCCTGGGGGCGCTGCTTTTCTCCAATCGCATGGGCTGGTTGAGCCAGTGGCTACCACTATTCGACCTGGGCATCTAGAAAAGGCGCGTCAGGCACCCCGCAGCATCCGCCAAACGGCGGATGTGAAGACAGGCCAGATACCTCTGGTTGGCGAGCGGTCGGTGTGATACGATCTTCCAAGACATCCGGCAGACATTGGAACGCCGGTCGTGCCTGGTTAGAGGAAGTACGTGACGATAGCTACCTCTCGACGGGAACCCTATTCGGGAAGATGAGAAGAGATGATGAGATTTGGGCCTTCCACTGCTACGGAGATGCCATGAAGAAGGAAACGGCACACACAAGAACCATCACACTTTTGTTGACCGTCTTGTTGACCCTGGCGGCTGGCTGCACGGCCGTCACCCGGTCGCCGGGCAAGATCGAACTGAGCGCGACCGAGTTCGACTTCGGGACTGTCCCCAGCACCGGGCCGGTGAGCCAGACGTTCCAGGTGCGCAACGTGGGCCAGGGCATGCTGGAGATCACCGGTGTGAGCACCTCTTGCGGCTGCACAACGGCGCAAGTAAGCAGCCGTAGTCTGGGGCCCGGCCAATCCACCGACCTGACGGTGACCTACGATCCGCAGGCGCACGGTGGCGCCGTGGGCGAGTACTTGCGTATAGTGTACGTCCGCTCGGACGACCCCGAGACGCCGGAAGCCTCCTTGACGATCCGGGTGACGGTGGTCGAATCCTGACGCTGGAGTGATTGCATGAGTAGACGAGCTCTCACGGTTCTGATCCTGCTGTTCCTGGGGCTGGCCCTGTCCATCGTCAACGTGCAGGCAGCCACATCGCTCCCGGTCACAGTCTACTACAACCGCGCCTGTGCCGACTGCCTGCACTACATCGAAGAGATGGTGGTCCCCCTGCTCCGCGGTGCCGGCCACGCCGAGCTGGTCTACAAGGACTATATCAACGAGCCGGAAAACCGCGCCGAACTCCTGGAGCGGAGCAGCACACTGGGCGTGCCGCCGGACCTGCAATCCCACCTGACTGTCTTCGTCGGTGAGCGGCTCATCCTCGAGGGCCACATCCCGGAGCAGATGGTGGCCGATCTGCTGGCCGCTCCCTCCGACGCATTTGAGCGCATGCTGGTCTACCAGGACAAGATGAGCGGCGCCACCGAGTACGTCGCCTGGGCCTTCCGCGGCGAGCCACAGACCTACCCCATCCATGCCCCCATCGGCGAGTACCTGGCCTACCTGGAAGAGCACGGCGAGCACCTGGAGCCTGCCGCGCGGGTCAACGTCGAAGGGGAACGCAACCTGCTGCCCCTGGTGCTCACCACCGGCTTTCTCGACGGGCTCAACCCCTGCGCCTTCGCCGTACTGCTCTTCTTCATCGCTTTCCTCTTCACTATCCAGCGCACCTCCGGCGCCATCTGGGCGATGGGGCTGGTCTACATCGGCGCCATCTACCTGGCCTACTTCCTCATCGGCCTGGGGCTGATGCAGGCGGTGCTCTTCACCAACGACCATCACCTGATGGCCAGGATCGGCGCCTGGCTAGTCATCGGCCTGGGGCTGATCAACCTGAAGGACTATTTCTTCCCCCAGTTGCCCATCCACCTGCGTATCCCCACCATCGCCCACGGCACGATAGAGGACTGGCTGAGGCGAGCCACCTTCCCGGCCGCAGCGGTAGGAGGCTTCCTGGTGGGGCTGTGCACGTTCCCCTGCTCGGGTGGCATCTACGTGGCCATCGTGGGATTGCTGGCGGCGCAGACCACCCGCTGGCAGGGCGTGGGCTACCTGGGTCTCTACAACCTGGCCTTCATCGCGCCCTTGCTCATCATCCTGGCCGGGGTGGCCAACCGGCGTGTGATGCACCACATCCGGCTGGCAGAACGATCGAGCCGGCGCTGGGTGCGGCTGGCGACTGGGCTGGGGATGGTCGCGGTGGGCGCCGTCATCTTGATATGGTTTGTATAACGTGGAGGTGAAACGTGAGCAAGAAGAGGACAGCCGCTAGATCGGCCGACAAGCGCAAGACCCGGCGTCAGCGTTGGTCACGTGGGGCGGGTCCACTGGTGTGGATAGGCGGGGTAGCGGGCATCGTCGTCGCGCTCCTGGTGCTCAACATGTGGCAGTCGGGAGCCTTTGCCAAGCCACCCGAGCCAGCGCGCAGCGGGGATCCGGTGGATTGGCTGCCGCTCGCAGAGACCGGGCAGCCGCTCCGAGGTGGCCACGACATGGCGCTGATTCCACAGCAGACGCCTGCGCCCCGGCCAGCACCGTCGGCCGAGCCGGCGCCCCGGCTCGATATGCCAAGCACGAGCCACGACTTTGGTCGAATATACGAGGTATGGGACGTCACGCACATCTTCGCCGTGCAGAACGCCGGCGAGGCCGACCTGGTGATCAGCAACCTGGTGACCTCGTGCGGTTGTACTACGGCGGAGCTTTCCAGCAGCGTGATTCCGCCGGGCCAGCGCGCCGACCTGACGGTGACCTTTGACGCCAACTTCCACCCGACTCAAGGGGAGGTAACGCGGCTGGTGTGGTTCGCCACCAACGATCCCACCCAGCCGTGGGTAGAGGTGCGCGTCACCGCTGACGTGCGGTAGCAGCGTGTCGTGGCCATCGCGTGAGGTTCGAAGGAGGAACGATGGACGAAATCACGCCCGACCAGGAGATCGACCTGCGGGGCGAGGTGTGCCCCTACACCTTCGTCAAGACAAAGCTCGCCCTGGAGATGATGCATCCCGGCATCGGGCAGGAGGGCAACGTGAGCGCTTTTCAGGAGATCGCCAGGGAAATCAAGTGCTTTCTGGGCACGTCTCACGACCCTGTGGGCGTGCAGATTCTGGAAGGAACGGAGAGAGCGGGCGTCCCTGCGGCCCCGCGGCGCTTTTGCATCCTGGAGCGTGAGGATCTGGCCGGAGATGGCCCGCCGCGCTTCTGTACGCGCCACACCCTAAAGACCTATCGCTTTGACCTGCGCCGAATGGCGGGGGTAGGAATGGGCCAGACGTCTCTGGTCGCCGGGTGGCCGGTGTGCTATGATGGAAGCACGATAAATGATTCTGGAGGTGCAAGATGATGATGGGATTTGGTTTTCTG
>DATKWP010000334.1:0-2941 GCA_035529535.1 Anaerolineae bacterium
GGCTTCTGCGAGTTGCTGACCACGATGGACCCCAGCCCGCCGTCCCGAAAGCGCACCACCGCCACCGCCGTGTCCTCCACCTCGACGTAAGCGTGGTTGAGGTTGTCCCAGTAGCCAAACAGTTCGTCTACTGGCCCCATAAACCATTGCAACAAGTCCAGTTGGTGGGGGGATTGGTTGACCAGCACGCCGCCCCCCTCCAGGTCCCACCTGCCGCGCCAGGGGTCGGACTCGTAATAGGCCCGGTCGCGCCAGCCCAGCATCACGACCATCCCCAGGATAGGCCGGCCGATCTTACCCGCCTCGATCGCCGCCTTGACCCGCTTGACCGGCTCGTACAGCCGCCGCTGGCTGATCACGCCTAGTTTCACCCCTGCTTCTCTGGCCGCCGCGATGATGGCGTCGCAATCCTGGAGGCTGGCCGCCAGGGGCTTCTCGACCAGCACGTGCGCCCCCGCCTGCGCCGCCTGGATGGCGGGGCGCGCGTGGGCCGGGTGAGGGGTAGTGACGACGACCGCCTCGACGCCGGCCCGCGCGACCATCTCCTGCACGTCGTCGTAGGCCCGCACGCCGTATTGGCTGGCGAACGATTCCGCGCGGGCCAGGTTCCGGCCGCACACCGCCACGAAGTGGGATTCGGACAGTGTACTCAGCGCGCAGGCGTGTGTATGGGCCACTTTGCCATAGCCGATCAGGCCCGTCTTGATCTTGTCCACAGAACGACCTCCCTATGGGGTCAACACCACCTTCAGCAACCCAGGCTCTCTATCGTACAGCCGCTGAAACCAGGCCGCCCCTTCAGCCAGCGGCGCGACTGCGCTGATCAGCGGGTCCACGTGGATCGCACCGCGGGCGATCATGTCCAGGCAAGCCGGATACTCGCCCCGCGAGGCGCAGGACCCGTACAGCGTGAGTTCGCGCGTCACGGCCGCCTGGAGGGGAAACTCGGCTGCCGGGGCCAGATTGCCCACCAGCGTGAGCGCCCCCCCTTTCCTGAGGCAGCGGATCGCCAGGTTCAGCGTCGGCGCGATGCCCACTGCCTCGAAGGCAACGTCCGCCCCCCGGCCACCGGTGCGCTCGAGCACGCGCGCCACGACGTCGCCGGGCGCGCTCGGAGCAGCATCCGGCCGTAGCCCCTCGTCCGCCCCCAACCGGCGGGCCAGGCCCAGCCTACCCGGGTCCAGGTCCACCGCGATGATGTGGCCACATCCCGACAGCCTCAGCGCCTGGACGATCAACAGCCCGATCATCCCCGCGCCGACCACCACCGCTGTGTCGTTCAAGGAGATCGGCGTGCGCTCTACCGCGTGAAAGGCGACCGACAGCGGCTCCACCAGGGCCGCCCGTTCGAAAGACAGTCCCTCCGGCAGGCGATACAGGATGTGGTGGGGCACCGCTACGTACCCGGCGAACGCCCCGTGCTGGCGGTAGTCGGCACACGAGACCCCCAACACGCGACGATGGTCGCACAGGTTGATCCAGCCCCGGCGGCAGAAATAGCACTTGCCGCAATAGATAGTCGAGTCGAACGTGACGCGCTCCCCCGCCTGCCAGCCCGTGACGCCCGCTCCCACCTCCGCGATGAGGCCGGCGGCCTCGTGCCCCATGATGACCGGCGGGATGCGCCGCCCGGTGCTGCCGTCCAGGCCGTGCACGTCGCTGCCGCAGATGCCGCAGGCCCTGACATGGACCAGCACCTCCTCCGGCCCGATGCGGGGTTCCGGCACGTCGTCGTATACCAGGTGCTGGTATTCCTCCAGTACGAGTGCTTTCATGGTCACAACCTCCTGATCGGGATAGTTTATCCAACCCTGGCGCAAAGTCAAAGCGGAGGGCCACGTCGCCGACTTGCCCTGACCGGCAAGGCAAGGTAGAATCGAGTACCATAGCCTACCCTCCCGCAGATTCCGATAAAGTCGTCCGAACCTGCGGGAGGGCGAGAAAGCCAAAACGAGGAGGTTCCCATCATGGGTAGATCCACGTGGTCCAGGAACGACGCCCCCCAAACCGGCACAAGGCCCCGGATTCCACACCCCTATCAACAGGGCTTGCCGGCCCTGGTGGGCCTGGTGGCCCTCACCTTCATCGTGGTCCTCGTCAGTGCCATCATGGCCGCGCTCGGCATGTGGGAAAGCGGCGTTGTGGCGCTATCGTCCATGCCGCTGGCGCTGTTCGGCCTGATTCTGCTGATCGTCTGGCTCAAGGGCCTGGCCCAAGTCAGGCAGATCGAAGCCTTCCTGGCCAGCGATCGCCCGTTGATCCGCTGGGCGTACACCCCCGCCGAATGGCAGGAGATCAAGGAAGTGAAATGGCAGGAGGAAAAGGGAGACTGGAAAGTGCAATGGGGGTGTTTGACGGCCCTGCTCGGCCTGGCCGGTCTGCTGGCCGGCCTGTTCATCGCGTCAGACGATATCTCGTCCAGCCTGTTCACGCTGGAGGCTGCCATCAAGTTGGCCACCGGCGCCCTCGCCGGGGCCGCGATCGGGGCGCTCGCTGGAGGCGTGATCGGCGCGATCGTTGCGGGCGGCAACTATCTGGGGGCGCGCAACGACTATCGCCAGCCCACCCCGGGCCACGTAGCGCTGGCGCCCAAGGAATTCTACGCCAACGACGGTTACTTTAAAGCGAACGGCAATGCCATCACGCGCGTCGAGCTAACGCGGGGCAAGCCGACCATCTTGACGATCGTCACGTATACCTCGCGGGTGAGAGGGCCGCGCGAGGAAGAATGGGAGATCGTCGTCCCGCGCCGGCTGGTGGACGAAGTCGAGGCCGTCGTCCCGCACATCGTCGTATCAGGGCCAGGATCAGATACTGAGGAGGAGTGACGTGACCACGACCTTGTCGCTCGAACAAGTCGCCCGGCGGCTGGAGCAGATGCGATGAAGCGCCGCGCACTGGCCGGGGCGTACGCGCGCGGGCTGTACCATGCTTGCGGCCT
>DATKWP010000335.1:0-3770 GCA_035529535.1 Anaerolineae bacterium
CTGCACGGCCTGCTCGTCAAAGTGCGCGACCTGGGACTGACGCTGATCGCAGTGGAGCGCGTCAAGCCTGGCGCGCCATGATACCTGCAGGGAACATTTTAGGCCCTCGACTCGTCTAGAAACGGTAAAGCCAATGAACAACACCGAGAATGAAATGGACAAGTCAATCCTCATCATCGGCGCCGGCATCGCCGGCCTATCGGCTGGGTGCTACGGGCAGATGAACGGCTATCGCACCCGGATCTTTGAGCTACACGATAAGCCGGGCGGTGTCTGCACAGCGTGGAAGCGTAGAAGCTATACCTTCGATGGCTGCATCCATTGGTTGGGTGGCTCGGCACCGGGAAACATTGTCCACACCATCTGGGAGGAACTGGGCGCAGTGCAGGGCCGCCGGATGATCAACCACGACGTGTTCAAGGAAATCGTCATCGGCCGGCGGCGCGTGCCGATCCACACCGACCTCGAGCGCTTCGAGCAGGTCCTCAAGGGAATCTCGCCCCGGGATGGCCCGGTCATTGAGGAGTTCGTGCGCGAAGTCAGGCGTTTCTCTGCCTTCAGCCCACCGTGGGACAAGCCGGAGATGGGTCTGGGAGACATGCTCAAGATGCTGCCGTACGCCCGAAGCCTGTTCAAGTATCAGAAGATAAGCACGGAGGAGTTTGCCGCCCACTTTAGAGACCCCTTCTTGCGGCAGGTGTTCCTCGCCATCTTCCCCCTCCCCGATATGCCCATGTTCCTCGCCATCCTTAACCTGGCCATTATGTGCAGCGGGAATGCGGGCTATCCTGAAGGCGGTTCGCTGGAGTTTGCCAGGGCTATTGAGCGAAGGTATCTAGGATTGGGAGGGCAGATCTATTACAACTCCAGGGTATCCAAGATTCTCGTTGAGAATGGCTGTGCGGTCGGGGTCCGGCTTGCCGACAACAACGAGCACCGCGCCGATTGTGTGATCTCGGCGGCCGATGGGCATTCGACCCTGTTCGAGATGCTGCCGGGCAAGTACGTGGGCACCACGGTCCGGAGGTACTATGAGGAACTGCCCCTGTGGAAACCGCTGGTCTACATCTGCCTGGGGGTAAACCGTGACCTGTCTCAGGAGCCGCCTATCGTCATGGTTCACCTGGAGCCCCCGGTCACGATCGCCGATGAAAAGTATGAATGGATCAGTTGGTTCAATTATGGTTATGACTCGACCCTGGCTCCGGCCGGCAAGTCCGTCGTGATCTCGATGCAGGAAACCAACTTTGAGTTCTGGGAGGAGGTCTATGCAGATCGGCCACGTTACGAGGCGGAGAAGCAGAAGGTGACTCAGACCCTCGTTGCTGAACTGGAGAAGTACTATCCGGGCATACGTTCCCAGATCGAGGTGACTGACGTAGCTACCCCAATGACCTGGGTGCGCTATACAGGCAACTGGCGCGGCGCCTACCAGGGCTGGTTGCCGACCAGGAAAGCCTTCGGCACGCGCATGAAGAAGGCGCTACCCGGACTTGACAACTTCTGCATGTGCGGACAGTGGGTGGAGCCGGGCGGCGGTGTGCCCACGGCGGCAGCATCAGGGCGCCAAGTGATACAGGTAATCTGCAAGCGGGACAAGAAGCGGTTTGTGACTACAGTCTATGCTTTACGCCACGTTTCCTCTTGCTGCGTTGATTGAACTTTTCGCGCCGGTCGTGGCAGCCGCGAGGTGCTGGCCGCTGCCGAGGCCGCGGAAATAGCATCCGCCACGCCTGAAATACCTGAACCCAGTCCAGAGGAGAAACTCCGTCGCCAGATCGAAGATTCGCGGTACATGTGAGGAGGAGAACGAAATGAAGCGAGTTGCGCGCATCCTGACGTTAATCGTCGGAGGACTGGTATTGCTGTGCTGCGTCGCCAGCGCGCTCTCGGCACTCAGCAACCGCAACCTCCCCACTGGCCCGGAAGTGCTGAACCGTCTCGATCCTCTGGACAAAGCCCGCCTGGCGGAGACGCTGCACCTCAAGCAGGCATTGGGCGAGGCGGTGTGGCCGGGCTGGGGGCAGGCCGATGTCCCGATCATCCTGTGGAACCACGCCTACTCGTTCCTGGTCGGCTATGCCGATCTGCTCAACGGTTGGAAGGCCGTGCCAGACGACACGTTCGACGGCCAGCCCTATCATCGTCAACCGTCTGCCGACCCACAAAACTTCGCCGTGCCGGTTGGCGACCGCTGGGCAGCCAGCATGGCCACCAAGTGGGAAACCGATGCCTTCCTGATGGAGATGTTCCGGGAAGCGCTGCCTCCCGTCCTGGAATCGGCCTTCCCTTACCGGCTGGTCATCCAGCCGAGCGAGGTGCAGATGAGCAGCGTGCTGCACGAGACCTTCCACGCCTACCAGGCCCAGGTTGCGCCCGACCGTCTTGATGAGGCCGAACAGGCTCACTCCAGGGGGGAAGCATACTGGGCTGCCGACGCGCAGATGCATGCAGAGTGGCAGCAAGAGATCGCTCTGCTGGCCCAGGCGCTCAAGGCCGAATCAGATGAGGATGCGGCGACATTGGCGCGTCAATTCCTTGCGCGGCGTGAGCAACGTCGTGCGGCACACAACCTGGACGCAGCCTTGACTGACTATGAACGGTTGCTCGAGTGGGAAGAGGGAATCGCCAAGTACGTGGAACTGGCTATCTGGCGCGAGGCGCACACCACGCAAGGGTATGAGCCCCTGGCGACTATGGCCGACGATCCCGACTTCAAGGGGTACGCCACGTTCGACCAGCGCTGGTCGCAGGAAATCGGCCAGATGAAACGCCAGGCTACGCGCGAAGGGGAGACGCGCCTCTATTACACCGGGATGGCCCAGGCGATGCTGCTGGATCGGCTGCTGCCGGAGTGGAAAAGCCGCATCATGGCGCAAGACACCTGGCTGGAAACGCTGCTGGCCGAAGTAGATAAACCCCCCAATCTATCTTTCGATAGATGACAACCTGCCCGGTTTAGGAGTAACATGGGTGCAGGATCAGAGAACCACATCCTTCGCTGGACGTGCTATCGGTGGCGCTTTGGATGTCGCTCGGGTTCACGGTGTCCGGCGTGCTCCTGTGGGTCATCATGCAGTGGTGGCTGCGGCACGACGGGATGACGCTGGCGGACCTGGGTTGGGGCCGGCCTACCAACGTGGCCGGGATGCTCCTGGCGCTATTGGTTGGGGCTGGCTGGCTGCTCTTTCTGATCTATGCTGGTGTAGTCGTAGCAACAGCCCTGGCCCTGGTGGTCGTCACCAGGGGGCGGCTGGGTTCGAGTACTGTTCCAGTGGAAAGTGAGACGCCCGCGCCGGCAGGCGCGTAGCGAGGAGGGGAGTATGGATGCCCAACCTACTATCAGCGGAACCGGCGACCTGACCCACACATCGCTGGCCGGACAGGTCGCCGTCGTCACCGGTGCAGGACAGGGCATCGGGCGCGCGATCGCCGTGACGTTCGCCAATCTGGGGGCGAGCGTCGTCGTGGCCGAAATCTCCGCCGCCGGCCAGGAGACGGAACGTGCCATCCACCAGATCGGCGGCCAGGCGCTCTTTGTGCAGACCGACGTCTCCAGCCAGGCCAGTGTGGAGGAACTGGCCCGCCGGGTACAAGAGGCGTTCGGCCCGGTTGACATTCTGATCAATAACGCCATCATCAGCCCGGTGGCCTCGGTGGCAGAGATGGACGTGGCGCTGTGGGACCGCGTCATGGCGGTGAACCTGCGCGGCACGTTCCTCACCTGCAAGGCGTTCCTGCCGGGAATGCTGGAGCGCAAGCGCGGCGTC
>DATKWP010000336.1:0-5813 GCA_035529535.1 Anaerolineae bacterium
CTGGCCGGCCGAGTATAATCCGGAGCGATCGGAGCCGCCTCTAGATTCCAGGATGACCTTCACGCCAGCGGACTTTAGTATTGGAGAGAGCGGGATTTGGTTCGTTTCGCTGATGTGGGAACATGGCAGCGATGTCGAGCCGGTCGAGTTTCTGGATGATAAGAACGTACTGGGGACCGTGACGGAGGCAGACGCCCACGCTGGCCTGTCGCCGCAGTACCTACGATGACGACGGGAGTACAGGCTAGTGCTGCCGAGGGAACGGGTGCGGATCGCCCTGGAGGGGGGCCAGCCCGACCGGGTGCCCTTTCTCCTGGAATGTGACTATGACTACATGGCCAGGGCGGCCGGGCGTGAGCCGTGGGAGTACATCTACGCCGACTCGCTGGAGCAGGCCCGCATCCACGAGGATTTCTACCGCCGCCATCCCAGCGACTTGTGGAAGTGCTGGGGCGGGCCTTCCAGGTCCTGGCTCAAGTGCTGGCAGATCGTGCGCGAACAGGGGGCCGTCTTTTACCTGGACACCCGGACCGGGCGGCGCTTCGAGATTGACCGGCGCGGTGGTTTGCTGGACCCGCATGGCAGGCCCATCACCCTGAATCGGGATGGCGAGCCGGTGGATGGAACGGCCTGGCTGGCCAGCGACGGCTGCCCCCGGGCGGTGGAAACGGAAGAGGACATCGCTGAGCTGTTAAGCCCTGCGCCGCCACCTGACTACTGGGTCAACGGGCTTTGTTCCACCGGGCCCTGGAGGCCATCGTCGAGTGGAAAGTGTCCAGGCTGCGGGCGGGGGCTGCACTGGGAGCGCCCGGGGCCTGGATGATCGAATACATGGCCGGAGCCGACATCATCTCGCCTGCCAAGTACCGCGAGTTCGTTTTCCCCTACGAGCAGGCGGTGGTGCGGGAGGCGCACCGGCTGGGGCAATACGCCGGGATGCCGTGATAGGGCAGTGTTCCTCGGCCGGCGGATGATGCCCCCTTCGGAATCCACGATTGACTTCCCTGCAGAATTGCAGTACACTCTCGAGAGAGAGGGATCGCCGTCATTCTGACCGCCCACTGTTGGCCTGCCTATGAAAGACAGCATACTTGTGCAGGGTTAGACAGAATGCCAGAGACCGAGCTGACCAGTTCTGAAACTGGGCTATCCTCTTTTCTGGCCCCTGTGCGAGCCTGGTTTGAGGAAAGTTTCGGCCAGCCTACGCCGCCCCAGGCGCAAGGTTGGCCGGCCATCCAACGAGGTGAGCACACCCTGATCCTGGCCCCGACCGGCTCCGGCAAGACCCTGGCTGGTTTCCTGTGGGGGATTGACCAGTTATTTCGCGAACTGACCGCTCAGCAAAACGAAGCGACGCCGCCGGGCGAAAAGAGACGCTCGGTTGGCAAGAAAGACAATGCGGCCGGCGTACGCCTCGTCTACATCTCCCCCTTGAAGGCTTTGAACAACGACATTCATCGCAACCTGCGGCTTCCCCTGGCTGGTATCCGCCGAAAAGCGCATGAACTGGGGCTCGATTTGGGGTCCATCCGGGTGGCGGTTCGTTCTGGCGATACGCCGCAGCGGGAACGGCAAGCCATGCTTCGCCAGCCGCCTCACATTCTCATCACCACCCCCGAGTCGTTTTACCTGTTGCTCACCAGTCCCAAGGCGCGCGACATGTTCCGCACCGTGGGCACGGTGATCGTGGACGAGATTCACATGCTGGCCGGTAACAAGCGCGGGGTGCATCTCTCCCTTAGCCTGGAAAGGCTGCAACACCTGGCCAGCCAACCCGTCCAGCGGCTGGGCCTGTCGGCGACCATTCAACCTCTGGATGAGGTAGCCCGTTTTCTTGGTGGAAGTGCGTGGCAAGGAAAGGGGGAGGCGCGCTCGTTGCAGCCGCGACCGGTGACCGTCATCAACGCAGCGTACGAAAAGGTGCTCGATCTGCAGGTGGTGACCGCCGTTGAAGATTTCCGTGATCTACCGGGTGACTCAGTCTGGCCCTCCATCATCCCCCGTGTGCTGACACTCATCCGGCAGCATCAGACCACCCTGATTTTCACCAACAACCGCCGCCTGGCCGAGCGCACCGCCGACCGTCTCAACGAACAGATCGCCGCCGAAGCCGCCGGCAAGACCTCCGGCCTGATCGAAGGGGGCGTGGCCAAAGGCATTGGTATGATGGCCGCCGGCAGCGGCTTGCACGGCAGCCCCATTCGCGTTCACCACGGCAGCATCTCCAAAGAAGCCCGCCTGGACCTGGAACGCCAGCTCAAAGCGGGCGAGCTACCGGCGTTGGTGGGGACATCGTCCCTGGAATTGGGCATTGACATTGGCACGGTTGACCTGGTTGTACAACTGCAATCACCCAAGTCCGTGGCCCAGGGCTTGCAGCGGGTGGGCCGCTCCGGCCACCTGGTAGGCCAGACCAGCAAAGGGCGCATTTTCCCCACTCACCGCGAAGACGTCATCGAGGCCGCGGCCATCGCCGGTGGGATGCTGCGCGGCGAGGTGGAGCCGACGTACACACCCCACCAGCCGCTGGACGTGTTGGCGCAGCAGATCGTGGCCATGATTTCTGTCGAAACGTGGGATGTGGAAGCCCTGTTCGACCTGGTGCGTTGCGCCTACGCCTACCACCATCTGACCCGGCGCGTTTTTCAGGCCACGTTGGAGATGCTGGCTGGCCGGTATTTTGCGGACGACCGTCCGCGCCAGGCCTATCGAGAACTACGCGCCCGCCTGGCCTGGGATCGGGTAAATCACAAGCTGGCCGCGCTGCCTGGTTCCCGCATGGTCGCCCTGACGAACGGCGGCACCATTCCCGATACCGGTGCTTTTGGTACCTATTTGAGCGATGGCAAGACCAAGCTGGGCGAGTTGGACGAGGAGTTTGTGTTTGAAACGCGCATTGGCGACACGCTCATGCTGGGTTCCCAGGTCTGGCGCGTGATTGACCTGACCGATGATCGGGTCGTGGTGGCCGAAGCACCGGGAGCCATCCCGAGGATGCCTTTCTGGCGCGGCGATTACCCCTGGCGGCCGTACGAGTTGGGCAAACAGGTGGGTGCTTTCCGGCGAACGGTGGCCGAGCGGCTGGAGCACATGCGGCGGGAATTGGGGCTTCAGCATTTCGGGGAGATCAGGGGTAAGCGCGACACCCCGGCAGTTCAGGCCACGCTGGCCTGGCTGGGCGAGGATTACGCCCTGGATGCGCGTTCGGCCTGGCATACGGTGGACTATCTGGCCGGTCAGCTCGATCATGCCGGGGCCGTTTCGTCAGACCGGACGATCCTGGTGGAAGTCTTTGCCGATGCCCTGGGCGATCCGCGGCTGGTGGTTCACTCGCCCTTTGGGGGCCGGGTCAACGGTCCGTGGGGGTTGGCCCTGGCCGGTGCTCTGCGCGAACGCGCGGGGACCGAAATCGAGGTGCAGACCAACGACGATGGTATCCTTCTCCGCCTCCTCGACGCTGAAGCGGATGTCCCGCGGAACGGGGGGCGACATGCGGCGGAGTTCCCGCTCGACCTGGTGACCGGGATGGGGCCGGCCGAGGCTCGTGAGCGTATCCTGCGGGAACTGCCGGATTCGGCGGTGTTTGGAGCGCGCTTTCGCCAAAACGCAGCGCGTGCGCTGCTGCTGCCGGGGGTAGGAGGGGGCAAGCGCACACCGTTCTGGCTGCAACGGTTGCGGGCCAGGGACCTGCTGCAAGTGGTGCGTCACTTGGACGACTTTCCCATCGTGGCCGAGACTTACCGCGACTGCTTGCAGGATGTGCTGGACCTGCCGCACCTGGAACAAGTCCTGGCCGGTATCCAGCAGGGTGAGATCGAGGTGGTGGTAGTAGAGTCGGAGACCCCTTCGCCGGTGGCGCAAAGCCTGTTGTGGGATTTTGTCAACGTTCACATGTACGAGTGGGACACGCCCAGGGCCGAGCAACAACTGCAGACCCTGGCGGTGAACCGGGATCTCCTGCAAGACCTGCTCAAAGACATCGCCCTCGACGAACTCCTGCGGCCCGAAGCAGTCGAGGCGGTCCGGGATCAACTGCAGCATACCACGCCAACTACCTGGGCGCGTACCGTCGAAGAGCTGGCTGTCTTGCTCCAACAGATGGGGGACCTCTCGTCCAGCGAGATCGCGCTGCGCGCTACGGTTGACCCCTCTGGCTGGATTGCCCATCTGACCGGCGAGAATCGCCTTGTGAGCCTGGCGTTCCCCACGGCGCATGGGCCTGAGCACCGCTGGGTAGCCGCCGAATACCAATCGGAATACGTGGCGGCTTTCGGACTCGCCGGCGAGGACACCACGGCCATCACCTCGGACGAAGCCCGACGCCGGATTTTGGAGCGTTTTCTGGGCCAGGCCGGACCGGTCACCCTGGGAGCGATTCGAGCGCGCTATGCCTTCCCTGAGGACTGGCTCGAGGCAGAACTTGACCGCCTGATCGAAGCGCGCCAACTCGTGCACGGCCACTTTACCCCGCGGCCGGAGCAAACGGGTTCAGCGCCCACGCAGGTGGCTCCCTCTGCGGCTGAATTTGTTGACCGGCGTACGCTGGAACAGATTCACCGTCGCACCCTGCACATCTTGCGAGGCGAGGTACAGCCGGTCCCCTTCACCGTCTACGCCGATTTCCTGGCCCGCTGGCAGCATTTGCCCGCTGGCGGGAGAGTGGCCGGTGAAGGAGCTTTGGTCCAGGTCCTCCAGCAACTTCGCGCCGCCCCGGTGGTGGGCCGGGTCTGGGAGCGCGATGTGTTGCCACTACGTCTGGCTCACTATCAACCGGCAGAACTGAATGCGCTCTGCCAGGGCGGCGAGGTGGTGTGGATCGGTTCCGGTGGAGCCGACCCACGGCGAGGCCGGGTACGTTTTCTGTTTCGGGGTGAGGGCAACGTCTACCTGGAACCGGCTCCACAGGATCTGGCCACCTTCGACGAGACAACCCAGGCGGTGTACGCTTTTCTCAGGTCAGAGGGCGCGGCTTTCTTTGCCGACATCTGCTCGGCCTTAGAGTCGGAGGCAACCGCCGTCGAGGCCGCGGCGGTCGAGACAGCGGCTGTGGAGACAGCTATCATCGAATTGGTCATGGCCGGCCTGGTCACCAACGACAGCCTGGAGGCCATGCGCAAGATTGTCGAGCAGGGCGCCCCTCAACTTCGGGAACGGAAGCCATTCAGCTCGCTGGAAGAAGAGTTAACCCGGCGTAGAGAGCAGCTTGGCCTTGGGGCGCCACGGACGATGCGGATGAGGGGGATGACGGACGTACCCCCGTCCGCTACATCCCTTACATCCGGGCGGATGAGTACATCCGTGATGCGCAACCCCGGTCGCGCGCAGTACCGGGCCGCCAGGCTCCGCGTCCGCCAGCGTCTGGCGCAACAGGCGGACAACTATGCGCCTGAATCGCGCTGGGTGGGTCGCTGGACGTTGGTGCATCGTTTTGGTGTTCTGGGTAAAACGGTGCCGCTGGCAGAACGGGTTGCCCGGCAAACACGCCTGCTTCTGGCACGTTATGGTATTGTGACGCACGAGTGCCTGGCCAATGAAACCGGCTCCTGGGACTGGAGCCTGATTTCCCAGCAACTCCAACGCTTGGAAATGCGCGGTGAAGTGCGGCGCGGTTACTTTGTGCAGGGTTTGCCGGGCCTTCAGTTTGCCTTACCTGATGTGGTCGAACAGTTGCGGGCCATCAGGGATAGTGAACAGGAAGAACCAGAGCCGGTGGTGATGAACGCATGTGACCCCGCCAATCTCTATGGTCCCACCCGCGACGCTGCCCCCGAAGGGGGGCCACGAACTGCATCGGGAGAACCGCTGGCTTTCGC
>DATKWP010000337.1:0-2227 GCA_035529535.1 Anaerolineae bacterium
CACAAACTGACCATTAGCGAGATAATAGACGATCTGAGGGTTGCAGATGAAGCATTGCGCCGATTCGAGCGCCTGTACGGCCTATCCTCAGATCAGTTCTTCGAGCTGTACAGCCAGGGCCTGTTGGACGATGGAGAGCATCTGCTCGATTTCAGTCAATGGGCTGGGTTCTATAAACTGCGTCAGCGTCGGCTAAGCACCTTCAATAGCCTGAGTCGGGAGCAGATAGACCGATTGCGTGCCGACGAGGGACGAATCCACCTGGAGCGTCGCGAGACTCTCGTTGAACCGGTACGATGACCGATCTGCTCTCCCGCCCAGACTATGAGCGATGGCTCTATGCCATCCCAGAGACCTATACCTCTGTGCGCTCTTCGACTCTGCGTTTTTTCACCACCAGCGCCAGCGTTGGCGCGGTCGAGGGTACCGTGTACTTTCGCAGCGGACATGAATTGCGCGTATCAGAGGTGGTAGACTTTGCATTCGGCGAGATCCTGGATTACGGCTACGAAGTCTGGCAGGGCAGCGAAAAACTATACTGGTACGACCCTCAATCTCATCCCGATGATCCCACTCTGGCAGGCACTCATCCCCACCACAAGCACATCCTCCCGGACATCAAGCACCACTGCGTGCCCGCGCCGGAACTCTCATTCAGCAAACCCAACCTGCCGTTCCTGATCCGAGAGATCGAGCAACTGCTGAACTCCTGATCCTCTCCCATCCAGCGGCCCAGCCTACATCTCAGCGGCCGGGCTGCCCACCCTCCTCCTGCGTCAGCACCCGCCGCAGCACCTTGCCGACCATCGTCTTGGGCAAGGTCGTGCGAAACTCGACGTGCCGGGGCACCTTGTAGCCCGCCATGCGCTCGCGGCAGTAGGCCCGGATTTCTTCCGCCGTCGCCTGCTGCCCCTCCCGCAGCACGATCCACGCCTTGACCGCCTCCCCGTGCCGCTCGTCCGGCACCCCTGCCACGCTCACTTCCGCCACCGCCGGGTGGGTGGCGATGACCTCCTCCACCTCGCGCGGCCACACCTGGAAACCGCTGGCCTTGATCACGTCCTTCTTGCGGTCCACGATGAACAGGTAGCCATCCTCGTCCAGGTAGCCCAGGTCGCCCGTGTATAGCCAGCCACCCCGGATCAGGTTCGCCGTCTCGGTCGGGCGCTCCCAGTAGCCGGCCATCAGGTTGGGCGCCCGCATCAGCACCTCGCCCACCTGGCTCGCCGGCAGGCTGCCCTCGCCGGTGTCGGCGTCCGCGATCCGCACGACGACGTCGGGCACGGGGATGCCCGTCGAGCCCTCCTTGTAAGCGCCGCGCACCGGGGAGACGACGGCGGCCAGCATGGACTCGGTCAGCGCGTAGGCCTCCAGCAAGCGCCCCCCCGTCAGCGCTTCGAAGCGATGCTTCGTCTCCGCCATCAGCGGCGCCGCGGCCGAGTAGCACACCTTCAACGACGTAAAATCCGCCTTGCCGGACTGCACCTTGGGATGGTTGAGCAGCGCGATGAACAGCGAGGGCACGCCGTGCAGCATGGCCGGGCGCTCCTTCTCGATCGTCGCGATCAAGTCGTCCAGGTCGCGGGGGTTGGGGACCAACGCGAGGGGGTAGTGGCCGACCAGGGCCGCGTTCGTGCACATGTTGCCATACACGTGGAACAGGGGCATGAGCATAATAACGACGTCGTCCCAGTCCACCAGCACCGTGCTGGCGTAGGCGTGCAACTGCATGGCCGACATGACGATCGCCTGGTGCGTGCCCAACGCCGCCTTGGGCTCCCCGGTCGTACCGCCGCTGAACAAGAGCAGCGCCGGGTCCTGAGGTCCGACCGCTATGTCCGGCCGAGGAGCACCCGCGTGCTGCCGCAGCAGGTCGCTCATCCACAAGTCGCCTGGCTGGAGGCTGATCCGGTAGCCCTCCTTCTTCTCCTTGAGCAGCGTGAACAGCAGGCGCAAGGGGGCCGGGAGAAACTCTTTGACGTTGGTGGCGATCACGCGGCGCACCTGCGTGCGCGGCTGCAGCGCCTTGATCTTGTCGTAGAACGGGGTGAGCACCACCACCGTCTCGGCGCTGCACTCGTTCAACATCTGCTCCAGTTCCCGCTCGGTGTACAGGGGATTGAGCGGGGCGACGATGGCACCTGCCTTCCACGCGCCGAGTTCGCCGATCAGCGCCTGCGGGGAATTGGGCAGCAGCAGCGCCACGCGCTCCCGTTTCTGGACCCCC